>JAISZV010000325.1 GCA_031284475.1 Proteiniphilum sp.
ATTCTCCATTCACGGTGTATGATCGCAGCGAGCAATACCGGCTTTGTTGCACTCCTCCTTGAATTTCCGGCGGCATGCGGCCTCGCCGGGAAACTCTTGAATAAATTGAAGTAGGTTTATAATCTATTGATATTTAGACTATAAATATACAACTTCTCTATGATATGAGAGTATATATCATTAACTATTAACCGATTTTTCGGCAATTATCCTGATAAATGTTTAGGGCTGGTAGTGGATAATCATTTATTGTTTTGCGGTCTTTTTAACATATATCAAAATAATTGAGAAATAGACATTTGTAAAAATATTAGTTCTTTTTCGCGCTTTTTCGCGAAAATATTCTGATAATTTGCTTTGCGTTTAATAAACATATACATATATTTGCATCGTTTTTGTGTATATTGTTTATAAAATAATGCAATTATGAAGAAAAAAAAGTGTTGTACTAATCTAAAAAATCTTGTTGTCATAAGATTAATTTTTTATTTGTTGTTAGTGGGCGCCGTTCAGGTACCGGCCTACGGAGTTGTTCCTTATCATGAAGATTTTTTGGAATCCCGTGATATTCAGCAACGAACGATTACCGTAAAAGGAATTGTATTGGATGAGGTGAATGAACCTTTGACCGGCGCTACTATTCTGATCAAAGGAACTCAAACGGGAGTGGTGGCCGATGTGAACGGTGAATTTGAGTTTGCGAATGTGCCTGCTGACGCTGTTTTGGTAGTTTCTTTTTTAGGTTATCAGAAAATCGAAGTCCCCGTGAGCGGCAATCAACCGCTGACGATTCGTATGCAGTTGGATTCCCAGGTATTAGGAGAAATGGTGGTAACTGGGTATCAAACGATTGATAAACGGTTATTTACAGGAGCCGTAGCTACGATCAAAGCAGAGGAAGCGCTTACGGATGGTGTGTCGGACGTCAGCCGTTCGTTACAGGGAAAAGCTGCCGGCGTGCAAGTGCAAAATATTTCCGGTACGTTCGGCGCTTCGCCCAAACTTCGTATTCGCGGGTCTGCTACCATTTACGGAAACCAAAAACCGTTATGGATTGTAGATGGCGTAGCGCTCGAAGATGTTGTGAACGTATCTGTTGATGATTTATCGTCCGGTAATGCGGAAACGTTGATCGGTTCGGCCATCGCCGGTTTGAATGCCGATGATATTGAAACATTCCAGATATTGAAAGATGCGGCGGCGTCGTCCATATACGGAGCGCGCGCTATGAACGGCGTTGTTGTCATCACAACGAAAAAAGGAAAAAGAGGATCGGTGAAACTCAATTATACCGGGGAATTTACCAGCCGCCTCAAACCTTCCTACCGGGACTATAACATCATGAACTCCCAGGAGCAAATGATGGTGTATGAAGAAATGGCGTCGAAAGGATGGTTAAATTATTCCAATGTTTCGCGGCAATCGAATGGCGGCGTTTATAAAAAAATGTATGACCTCCTGTCGGAATGGGACGAAAGTGCCGGACAGTTTGCATTGCAGAATACGCCGGAAGCCAAAGCGGGATTTTTGCAACAGTACGAAACCATTAATACCGATTGGTTTGATGTGTTGTTTAAAAAATCATTGCAACAGAATCACTCCTTTAATATTTCCGGCGGCACGGAGCAGTCTTCTTTTTACGCTTCACTCAGTTATTTTGGCGACAACGGATGGTCGGTAGGCGATAATGTGAAGCGGATAACAGGGAGCGCCAATGTCTCTTATGATGTAAACAAAT
Source organism: Proteiniphilum sp. (assembly GCA_031284475.1). Lineage (GTDB taxonomy): Bacteria > Bacteroidota > Bacteroidia > Bacteroidales > Dysgonomonadaceae > Proteiniphilum. Next base: position 1,739 of record JAISZV010000325.1, read on the forward strand.
ACATAAGATTTAAGCTCTTATCCAACGCATCGGTTCGTTTGCAGAGAGCGCCCGGTTCCAACAGCCGAAGCGTGGATGTTGTCAACGGAACATACGTCCGCGATTTTGATACCAATCCTTATAGCTACGCATTAAATACCAGTCGCGTATTAAGACCGTATGATACGAACGGAGACCTGGAATATTATACGATGAATTATGCGCCTTTCAATATTTTGAATGAAATAAACAGCCATACATTGGATATAGGCAAAACAGACACCAAATTGCAGGGAGAACTGGAAATAAAACCAATCGAGGGATTATCCATCCGGTTACTCGGCAATTTTAATTATTCGCAAAGCGCCCGTGAGCAGAAAGTAAGCGAAAAATCGAATTATGCGCAGGCGTATAGAGCCAATTATGACAGCTATGTAAACGACAATAACCGGTTTTTATATGCAGATCCGGATTATCCGGCATTGCCTTCTGTGGTTATTCTGCCGTATGGAGGTTTTTACAACCGTACGGATAATAACCTGATCCATTGGTTCGAAAAGGCTTTGGTGGAATATAATATCGGATTAGATAAACATTTGTTTAATATTTTGGTAGGACAGGAGTTGAGTTATTCCGATCGCACCTCTTCATTCTTTCAAGGCTGGGGATATCAATGGGATCGCGGCGGTACGCCTTACCTCGATTACAAAGCTTTCAAGAAAATGGTAGAAGCCGGAAGTTCTAATTATTATTACAGCTACGCTCCTGATTATGATCGTTCTTCTTCGTTTTTATCCAGAATCGGGTACAGCTATGATGGAAAATACGTGCTCAATTTAGCCGGCCGTTATGAAGGCTCCAACCGCTTGGGACGTACTCGCCAAGCCCGTTGGTTACCTACCTGGAGTTTAAGCGGCGCATGGCATGTGGATGAAGAACAGTTTATGGAATCCGTAGATAAAATTTCGCTGCTCAACCTGCGTTTGTCGTACAGCATGAACGGTAATCCGCCGGAACGGGCCAGCAACGCACTCCCGGTGTTTTATAACGATGTGATATACCGTCCTACCCAACCCGAAATTGAAAATTACATATACATTTCTCAATTGGAAAACAAAGATTTAACGTGGGAAAAACTGTACGAGTTTAATATTGGTGTGGATATGGGATTTTTGAATAACCGTATCAGCCTCACTACCGATTTGTATTCCCGCCGGTCGAAAGACCTGATCGGGCGGATTCGTACCTCCGGCATCGGCGGGCAGACGGACAAATACGTGAATTATGCCAATATGAAAGCCAAAGGGATAGAAGTCACCTTAGATACCAAAAATATAGTAACAAAAGATTTCTCCTGGACGACTAATTTCAATTTTGCGATCAATAAAAATGAGATTACGAAGCTGGAAGGCTTTCCGCGCGTATGGGATTTGGTGCTCGAAGCCGGTTATCCCCGTGAAGGCTATCCGCAACGGAGTTTGTTTTCGATTCCTTTCATCGGACTGAATAACGAAGGACTTCCGCTGGTATTGAATGAAAGCGGAGAAGAAGTAGTTGGAGATATTAATTTTCAGGAAACGTTGAATACAGACTATCTGAAATATGAAGGGCCTATTGATCCTCCCATTACCGGCGGGTTCGACAACACATTCAAATATCGCAATATCCGTTTGAGCGCTTATCTTAGTTACGCATTCGGAAATGTTGTTCGGTTAGATAATATTTTCCGGAGCAGTTATAGCGATTTGTCTGCGATGGGTCGTGAATTTATGGATCGTTGGGTATTGCCCGGCGATGAAGCGCATACTAACGTGCCGGTCATAGCCTCCTTGGGACAGGTAAACGCCAACTCTAAGATGTCTGCGGCTTACAATGCGTACAACTACTCCACCGATCGTGTTGCTAAAGGCGATTTCATTCGTTTGAGAGATATTACTTTATCGTACGATTTCCCCAAAACCTGGGTAAAATCAATAGGTGTAGAAAACGTTCAGTTGAGAGCGATTGCCTCCAATCTCTTCTTACTGTATTCCGATAGCAAACTGGAAGGGCAGGATCCTGAATTTTTCAAATCCGGCGGGGTCGCTATGCCTGTTCCGAAGCAATATACATTCTCCGTCAGAGTAGGATTTTAATCACCTAATAATAATGTAAAATGAGAACAAAATTATTATATATTACCACATTCATATTCGCGGTCTTTTTGTATGCCTGCGATGATTACTTAGACGTTGTTCCGGATAACCGTACCGTATTGGACAGTCCGGAATCGGTACAGG
>JAISZV010000323.1 GCA_031284475.1 Proteiniphilum sp.
GTGTAAGTCCCGGCGGATTATTTAATAAACAACCCGAACGTTTTGTCGAAAATTACTGTAAAAAAGCGCCGGTGGGGCGTATGGCTAATAACGATGATATCAAAGGAATTATGGTTTTACTTGCTTCTGAGGCAGGAGCTTATATCAATGGAGAAAATATCCTTATGGACGGAGGTATGCATGCCTGATTCAATAAGAGTATATAGTGTTGTTTGAATATATAGTTGGTGAATAAAGATTTATAGTGTTATGCGATGAGTGTACAGGCGAGTGAAAAAATTTCCTTTAAAGGGCGTATTATTACGTATTCAGGAATAGAGAACGGGTATCTCACAATAAAAAATGGAAATATTGTCGATATCGGAGGCTTGCGCCCCGATAATCAGGTTGTTGATATGGATCATGCTTATATCCTTCCCGGCTTTATCGACTTACATATTCATGGTATCCATACATCATTGGTAGATAACGGTGCTGAAGCATTGGTAGATATATGCCGTATTCTTCCGCAATATGGGGTTACCGGCTTTTTGCCTACGGTATCCCCCCTTTCCAAAGGAGAAGATAGCGCATTCTTGTCCCTATTGGCAAAGACGAAAATCGAAGGCGCCGAAATTCTTGGTTTTCATCTGGAAGGGCCTTTTCTTAAAATAACGGGAGCATTAAATTCCGAAGCAATTGCACATTCCGATTCCAATAGGGTAAAGTCGCTGATTGACGCCGCTAAACCATATAAAGCCATATTCAGTATTTCCCCGGATGTGGAAGGTATTGAAAACCTGATTCCGCTGATGGCGGATAACAATACGCCGGTATTCATGACTCATACGGCTGCAAACGTAAAAGAGGCTCAACGGGCCATAGCGCTGGGCGCCCGTCATGCAACCCATTTCTACGATGTGTTTCCTTGTCCGCCGGTTACTGAGCCGGGGGTGAGGCCCTGTGGAGCGGTTGAAGCGATTCTGGCGGATGAGCGTGTGAGCGTGGACTTTATTCTGGATGGGGTTCATGTAGACCCGGTGGCGGTAAAGATGGCGTTGGCTTGTAAGGCGCAAGGCCCCGGAAAGGTTTGCTTAATTACGGACGCCAATGTCGGCGCCGGATTGGAGCCCGGACGATTTATCTTTGGCAATAGCGGTGAGATATATTTCTCATCGAAAGGGAGTCCCGCACGTTCGGTGGAAAATAACACGCTGGCAGGGAGCGGATTGACTATGGATCAGGCATTGAAAAATGCTATAAAATGGTTGGATATAAATCTTGTAGAAGCTTCTCAACTGCTCAGCGCCAATCCCGCGAAGGTTTTGGGGATTGATGATAAAAAAGGAAAATTGGCCGTAGGTTACGATGCTGATTTTGTGGTGTTGGACGAGAAATTAGAGGTGTTGCAAACATGGATAAACGGAAAATGTTTTTTTGAAAAGAAATGATATGAAACAAACAGAAAGAACCAAGTCTGACCATTTTATTATTGGGCGTCGGCAATTTGATTTTAACCCTTCGGAATGGGTGCCGTTTAAGGATAAAGACGAGATAGCCAGGGTAGAGAATATAAAGAAGGAAGATATTGAGAAACACTTAAATCCTGAATTTATAATAAAAGTAGTACCTGACGCCGATGTGGATTATATCTGGCTGACGGATATGTTTAGAAGGATTAAATATGTGGCCGAAACAGGGAATAGGCTTGTTATGATTCTACCGAATCCGGCGCCCATATACAGGCACGTTGCCCGTTTGATAAATGCATGCAATGTCGATTGTAGAAATATTTATGCTTTTGCCATGGACGAATATGCCGATGAAAATGGAAATATTGCCCCTGAAAGTTGGGAATTTGGTTTTACAAACGCCATGATGAGGTATTTCTATTATGAATTAAATGAAAAATTGAGGCCGCCGAAGGAGCATTTTGTCGGATTTACGAACAAGAATTTGAAAGATTACGGGAAAATGATAGACGATCTCGGAGGAGCAGACATTTGCTATAGTGGCCCGGGATGGACTGGCCATCTGGCTTTTATAGAACCTGACGCTCCCGAATTTCAAGGTACGCTTGAGGAGTGGATGAATATGAGCGCCCGGATATGTACTTTGAGTCCTTTTACGCTTGCTCAAAATTCTTTGCATGGATGTTTCGGGAAGAGCGGTAATTTGGCGGCTGTCCCGCCGAAAGCTGCCACGATTGGGCCCTTAGAAGTGATAAAAGCGAAACATCGTATTGATACACATGCGATTACTGTACATGGAACCACAACAGCATGGCAACGTTTTATCTCTCGCCTTATTTTGCATGGGCCGGTAACCCCTCTTGTACCCGAATCAATCTTACAAACCTTGCGAACGGATGTATTTGTTTCCGAAACGATAGCTCAGAATATTGAAACAGATTGGAGTAAAGGATATTAATCCTGATTGCAATCAATCGCTTGTAAGGAAAAGAAAATGACAATGCCTCAAAATAGAAAATAAACCGCTGAGATTTGAGTATTTGGAATTGTTCTCTTGGAGTACGAATACGAATACAAAGAGGATGAAATCGCATTTGTGATGCGCCCTCATTCAGGTTTTTCTAATAAACATAGAACCATATAAAAGAATGATTAATAATACTTTTTCAAATAAATCCCATTCCAAAAAGTTTGGGAAACTTCAATTGAAAGCGGGAGCGTCATTTAGGAATATTACGCCGGAAGAGGCGCATTTCCTTTTCGGCTATCCTTTTGTGGAGCGGATGAGCGCCGGGGTACACGATCCCTTGTTGAGTTCTGCTTTATATTTGAGTGATGGAAAAGAAGAAGTTTTGTTTATTTCTAACGATGTTATTTATGTAAGTAAAGATACTGTTTTCCGGATCAGGCAGGCTGTTTTTGAGAAAAAAGGTATTCCGGTTTCCAATATCATGATTGCGGCAACCCATACACATTCGGGGCCGGTAACCGTAGATTGCGTTATCAGTGAAAATGACCCGATTGTTCCGAAGGTAAACAAAGACTATTTGAGGTATATGGAAAAGAAAACCATAGAAGCTGCTTTTCAGGCTATTGAGAATGCCGTTTCAGCTGAAATTGCATTTGTAACGGGCGATACAACAGGAGTAGGAACTAACCGGCATAATCCTGCCGGCGCCAAAGATATGGAAGCGCCCGCTATGGTTGTCCGGAATAGCGAAAATAAGAAATATATCGCATCAATGTTGGTTTGCAGTATGCACCCGACAATCCTGCATGAAGATTCCCAACTGTATAGCAGCGATTTTCCCTGTTTTGTCCGCGAAAAATTGCAGCAGGAATTATTGGGAACAAATTGTCCCGTAATATACTTTACCGGAACCGCAGGAAATCAAAGCCCCCGCCACGTCGCCAAGTCGAATACATTTGAGGAGGCCCGGCGACTCGGAGCTATCGTTGCCGACGCTGTTTTATCGGAATTGACGGAAAATACTATTTATTCATCGGAACAGGCAATCCGCACCCTGCATACCAAGGCCGATTTACCCAAACGAAAATTCCCTGCGGCGGAATGGGCTCAACAACATAGAGATGAGGCTAAAAAACGATTCAAAGAACTGAAAAAATCGTCGGAAAGCCCACAGGAAACCCGTACTGCGGAAGTGGATTGGTTTGGGGCCGAAGAATTATTGTTTCTTGCCCAAAAAGCCCAATCCTGTCTATTGGACGAGGCCTATAAGAGTTGTTTGCCTGTAGAAATACAGATAGTCGGGATTGGAGGCTGGCGTTTTATTGCCTGGCCGGGAGAAATTTTTGTTGAATACGGGCTTAAATTAAAAGCTTTGTATAAAAATATCTCTTTAATCACTTATGCAAACGGCGAATTACAGGGATACATCACAACAAAGGAAGCCGTTGATAAGGGTTTTTATGAAGCCGGAAATTCGCTTTTCGACTACAGATCGGGAGAGATACTAATAAAAAAAACGATTGATTTACTGAAACAATTGAACAGATGAGTTTCTTTCTTGGAATAGATTTAGGCACAAGTTATTTCAAAGCAGGCATATTTGATGAAACCGGAAAGCTACATGGATTAGGACGGCGGCCGGTTGAAAAAAACGCCTATGGAAGAAATGTTTGTGAATTGGAAGTTGCTGTTTTCCGGGAAACGCTCCTATTTTGTATTCAGGATGCGATAAAAGAGGCGAATACCTCCCCCAATGAAATATACGCTCTCTCTTATTCTTCCCAGGCCAATAGCTTCATTTTACTGGATGAATCGGATAATCCGTTAACGCCATTGATTTTATGGAGCGACGAGAGGGCTGAGGATAGCTCTTTTCCACTGCAAACATTCATAAAAAAGACGGATTTTCTGTATAAAACGGGACTGGGAATTTTGCCTGACAAACATTCGCTTATTGCCAAAATAGATTGGTTTCAGAAGCGGCAACCCTATATATGGGAAAAAGTAAGGAGTATCATGTCTATCTCTGATTACTTGACTTTTATTCTTACCGGTGAACGGATAAGTGATGTAAGCACTTCGTCCATGACGGGTTTGCTTAATGTTCCGGAAAGCCGGTGGTGGCAGGAAGCGGCAAACATTTTTAATATTGAAAAAAAACAATTGTCAACACCGTTAAAAGTGGGAAGCCTCATTGGAAATCTTAACGGGAAGGGCGCTGCGCTTATAGGTTTATCTTCAAACGCCGTTATGTTTTCCGGGGGGTTGGATCATCATCTGGCCGCTATTGGGGCGGGACTTCCCCGTTTCAATTATATCAGTGAGTCCTCAGGCACCGTTTTGGCTTGCGTTAATTATCGGAAAGAATATAAACCACAGGAAGGAGTGAATATCTCGCGGGGATTGGAAGAGAATCACTATTTTCAAATGGCTTTCAATACAAACGGAGCGATAGTTCTGGAGTGGTACCGGTCGAATTATGCTCCCGGGCTTTCAATACCCGCATTGCTGGCATTGGCAGAAAAGGTTGAGCCGGGATGTGAAGGGTTGCTTGCAAAGCCGTCGGCGAACGAATATAAAGGATTAAAAGGTTTTATGGCCGTGAAAAGAGGACATACCCACGCTCA
>JAISZV010000002.1 GCA_031284475.1 Proteiniphilum sp.
TTCACGGAAAACCACAGAGGGCTACGGAGATTTTCAAAGGTCAACAAAAAAGTTGAATGGAAATTAACTTACCTTCATGACAAAAATAACCGGCTGAATGGATATTCTTTTTGGATTTATTTGTAATTTCGTTCATTAAAGTAAAATTTCCGGATTTTAATCTTGCTTTTTCAAATGCCCGGCAGGTAGATATACTTTGACTTAGCAGGAAAATCCCGGTTACACGAACGGCTTCGATAAGCTAAATGAATAGAGGTCGTATATCATAGCGAGAAAACGACAAATGAAATTGAACGGTTTCACGCTAAGCAATGCGGGCAGAAGGCAAGTTTACTTGGATTATGCCGTTGCGGGAATAGGAAATCGAGGGGCGAAGGCGCCTCAAAACGGCTAATTTTGGTGAAAGAACATAAACAAGATAAAAAAGGTATATGAGTGACGAGGAAAAACTGATTGCGGAAGATCAGATGGTTGAGAATGAGTTTCAGGCTCTCCTGAACGATTATCTGAACTCGAATCACCGGCGGAAGGTAGATATTATCACCCGTGCGTATAATATGGCGAAAGAGGCGCACAAAGGCGCGCGCCGGCGTTCGGGCGAACCTTATATCATGCATCCGCTGGCGGTAGCCCGTATTGTTTCTAAAGAGATGGGGCTGGGTTCCACCTCTATCTCCGCATCCCTGTTGCATGATGTGGTGGAAGATACCGATTTTACCGTGGAGGATATCCGCGCGCTGTTTGGCGACAAGATCGCGCAGATTGTGGATGGGCTCACAAAAATATCGCATGGTATGTTTGGCGAGAATGTATCGGCGCAGGCGGAGAATTTCAGGAAATTACTCTTAACCATGTCCAATGACATCCGCGTGATCCTTATCAAAATTGCAGACCGTTTGCACAATATGCGCACACTCTCTTCGATGACCGTTGCCAAGCAATACAAGATAACAGGAGAGACATTGTATATTTACGCCCCGCTGGCGCATCGCCTGGGGCTTTTTGCCATCAAGACCGAACTGGAGGAACTCTGTTTTAAATATGAGCATCCGGAAACGTATGCCGGCCTGACGCAAAAGATTGAGGAGACGGCTCCGGAGCGGAACAAGATATATGAAAATTTTGCCGTTCCCGTGGTGGAAGCGCTCGATAAGATGGATATAGAGTATGAGATGCGGGCGCGGGTGAAGTCGGTCTATTCCATCTGGAATAAGATGCAGACCAAAGGAATTGAGTTTTCGGAGGTGTATGACCTGTTTGCTGTGCGTATTATTTTTGAGATACATCCCGGTATGGACGAAAAAAAACGATGCTGGGATATTTATTCCGCCGTTACGGATATTTATAAACTCCGCCCCGACCGCATCCGCGACTGGGTGAGCCACCCCAAGACCAACGGTTACCAGGCGCTCCACCTTACGGTAATGGGTCCCGACGGGAAATGGATCGAGATACAGATCCGGAGCCGCCGGATGGACGATATTGCCGAAAAAGGATTTGCCGCCCACTGGAAATATAAGGAGAACAGGATTGAAGAAGACAGCGAACTCGACCGGTGGTTGAAAACCATTCAGGAGGTATTGTCGAATCCTAATCCGAATGCTATCGACTTTCTGGAGACGGTGAAGATGAATCTTTTCTCGTCCGAGATTTTTGTATTTACTCCCAAAGGAGAAATAAAAACACTTCCGCAGGGGGCGACGGCGCTCGATTTCGCCTATACCATCCACACACGGGTAGGGGATCATTGTCTGGGCGCGAAGGTAAACCACACGCTCGCGCCGCTCAGCCGGAAGCTGAGTAGCGGCGACCAGGTGGAGATTCTTACCTCGCAATCGGTTGATCCGCAGCCGGAATGGCTCAATTTTGTGACGACCGCCAAGGCGCGTACAAAAATAGAAGCGTCGTTGCGGAGACAACGCCGGCAGATCACCGAGAAGGGCAAGAATATGCTTGATGAACTCTTTGGACATGAACCTATCGAGAATACCGTTTTTAATAAGATACTTCATGTTTATAAAGCCGAAAACAAGGACGACCTTTACTATCTGATCGGTAATAATGACGTACCGCTCCCTTCAGGCAAAGAGGCTTTCTTTAAGATGAAGCCCGCGCCGGAGAAACAGGACAACCTGTTTGTGCGCTATATGAAGCAGGCAATGAACGTTATCAAGAAAACGCCTCCTCCCGACCGGAAAAATGGGACGGCCGGGCAAGAGGAGGCGGCAACGCCTGCTATGCCGGAAGAGTTGTCAGGCGTAAAGGAGAAAATCGACCGGAAAGCTGTTTTCCGGCTTACGGAAGCCAATTTCCATAAGAATTTTGTGGTTCCCTCATGTTGTAACCCGCTTCCGGGCGACGAGGTGTTCGGGTATGTAACAGAGAAGGAAGAGGTGGAGGTACACAAACGCTCCTGTCAAACCGGATTAAAGTTGAAATCCAATTTCGGCCACCGTATCATTGCGGTGGAATGGGGCGATTACCGGCAATATTCTTTCCTGGCGTCCATCGTTTTTACGGGAATAGACCGGGTGGGGATATTGGGTACTATTCTCTCCAAGCTGTCCGAAGATGTGATGGTTAACATACAGGGCGTAAATGTTTCTACCAATGACGGAATATTTGAAGGCGTGTTCAACATACACGTTCACAGTGCGGAAGAGGTGAATCAACTCTGCGCCAAGATAGCAAAAGTGGACGGCGTAAGCACCGTCCACAGATCCACTATTTAGCTCTTTTTCTTTTTTTGCCGAACAGCATAGATGAAATCTTTCGGATTGCATAGGCAATGAGCGCCGGCTTGGCTACCTTCCATGAAAGAGACCCGATAAGCGGAAGGCTCAACATGGCGAGGTTCAGCCAAGGATTGCTCCCCTTTGTTATGAAGGGAGTAACGGAAAAGGAGCCGCTTGATAAATTATCTACCGTTTCGGCCAGTTTCGACTTTACGGAGGAGGCGATCCCTTTGGTGAGCATTGTTCCCCAGTTGTCGTTCAGGTACTGCAATTGATACGAGAGCCGCTGGCTTGCAATGACGCGCTCTTCACGCAACCGTTTCTTCTCTAACCTGAGTTCTTCTAT
>JAISZV010000081.1 GCA_031284475.1 Proteiniphilum sp.
CTGAAACGTCAGCATTGTTTTTCAGGGTCTTTTTCAATAAATATATTTTATCACGATGAGACGATTAAACGCCGTAATCACCGGAATCACGGCTAAAGTGCCGGATTATGTCCTCACCAACGAAGAGTTGTCCACGATGGTCGATACGTCCGATGAGTGGATCACGACCCGGGTAGGGATAAAGGAACGACGTATCTTAAAGGGTGAACAACAAGGTATTTCGGTATTAGGCTCATCTGCCGTAAAAGAGTTGTTGACGAAAACGAATACGGCTCCCGAAGAGGTTGATGCGGTAATTTTTGCCACCTCCACTCCTGATCACATTCTTCCTTCGGCCGCTTCTATCGTGGCTGAGCAGAACGGTATTAAAAACGCCTTGTGTTTCGATATGGAGGTAGCTTGTTCGGGATTTGTTTACGGACTGGAGATTTGCAATGGCCTCATTCAAACAGGCAAATATAAAAAGATCATTTTACTGGCGGGCGATAAGATGTCGTCCATCACCAATTATAAAGACCGTACTACTTGTCCCCTTTTCGGCGATGCGGCAGGTGCGGTGATGATTGAGTCTACCGAAGAAAATATCGGCGTCATGGATGCGGAACTTCATTCGGACGGAGTAGGGTATCAGCCGCTGCACATGAAAGCCGGGGGTAGTAAATTTCCCTCTACGCACAAAACAGTGGAGAATGCGGAACATACTGTGCATCAGGACGGAAAAGTGGTATATAAGCATGCCGTTTCACGTATGTCCGAAGTTTCGTTGAGTATTATGCAACGCAACAACCTTACTATCGACGATGTGAATTGGTTGGTTCCCCATCAGGCGAATATGCGTATCATTGACGCCACGATAGGCCGCACCGGATTGCCACGCGAAAAAGTGATGATCAATATTGAACGTTACGGAAATACCAGCGCAGGCACTATCCCGCTTTGCCTGTGGGAATGGGAGGCTAAACTGAAAAAAGGAGATAACATTATTCTGGTTGCATTCGGAGCCGGTTTCTCCTGGGGAAGCGTTTACCTGAAATGGGGATACGACGGTGATAAAGTGGCTAATAAGATGGAAAAGTGATAAGGCGGGAAGGTGACACAACATAGACGCATCGGGAACGGTGCGTTTTTTATCTTTGTTGAGTGGCGATGGGGTAAAATCGTTCGGTAGATGTTATCTTTGTACCATTAACGGGTTATAAATATGTCGCAGAATAAACATCAATCCGGTTTTGTCAATATAGTAGGTAATCCCAATGTAGGTAAATCCACGTTGATGAACCGGCTGGTAGGAGAAAAAATTTCTATTATCACGGCAAAGTCCCAGACCACGCGCCACCGTATTATCGGCATTGTAAACAGGCCTGAGTACCAAGTGGTCTATTCCGATACGCCGGGGGTGCTGCGTCCCAATTATAAGTTGCAGGAGTCGATGCTGAATTTTTCTTTATCGGCGCTGGACGACGCCGATGTGTTGCTCTATGTTACCGATGTTGTGGAAAAGATCGGTAAGAATGATGAGTTTCTGGGCAAAGTGCAACGATTGGAATTACCGGTACTGCTGCTGATCAACAAAATAGACCAGACCAACCAGGATGAACTGGAGAAACTGGTCGCGCAATGGCGGGAGCTATTGCCGCAGGCAGAGATATACCCCATTTCGGCATTGAATAATTTTAGTGTCGATGTGGTGCAGAGGCGTATCCTGGAACTTTTGCCGGAATCGCCTCCTTATTTTGAAAAAGATGCGCTTACCGATAAGCCCGCCCGTTTTTTCGTCACCGAAATTATCAGGGAGAAGGCGCTGCTGATCTATCAGAAAGAGGTGCCTTATTCCATCGAGGTGGTTGTGGAGGAGTTTAAGGAAGAGAGCGATATGATTCGGATCGGAGCGGTTGTTTTGGTGGAACGCGATTCCCAGAAAGGGATCGTGATTGGCCACAAAGGTGAATCATTAAAAAGATTGGGAACAATGGCGCGAAAGGATATTGAACGGTTCTTTGAGAAAAAAGTCTTTTTGCAGCTTTATGTGAAAGTGGAAAAAGATTGGCGGAACCGTGACAATATGCTGAAAACTTTCGGGTACAAATTGGATTAATGTGACTAATGTAATGATTTAATGATGTATGTGGCAATGTGCTAATGTGACTAATGTTATGTATATGAGAAGGTCTGTTAATGTGAATAATGTAAATAATGCGGGAAAGTGGGAAATCCTAAATCCCAAATCTCAAATCCTAAATCCCAAATCCCCGATCCCAAATCTCAAATAGTTTGAATGTATGCAAAATTTAGTAGCGATAGTAGGACGTCCCAATGTGGGAAAATCAACCCTTTTTAATCGGTTGACGCAAAGCCGCCAGGCGATTGTAACAGAAGCTGCCGGTACCACGCGCGACCGCCAGTACGGAAAAGTAATCTGGGGCGGACAGGAGTTTTCTTTGGTTGATACCGGCGGATGGGTAGTAAATTCCGATGATGTGATGGAGGATGAGATCAATAAGCAGGTGCGTATAGCCATAGAAGAGGCAGATGTAATTCTGTTTGTCGTGGATGTGATGCATGGCCTGACCGACCTCGATGAAGGAGTGGCCCAAATGCTGCGTAGATCGGGTAAACCCGTGGTGGTGGTCTCCAATAAATCGGACAATTTCAACCTGGCGCATCAGTCGGCCGAATTTTATTCCCTCGGATTGGGCGATCCGTTCGGTCTCTCGGCCATTAACGGTTCGGGAACGGGTGATCTGCTGGATTATATCCTGACGCTGTTCTCAAAAGACAATAGCGAGGAAGAATTGGATGATGTCCCCAAATTTGCCGTGGTAGGCCGTCCGAATGCCGGGAAATCTTCTATTATCAATGCGTTGATTGGAGAAGAAAGGAGCATCGTAACCGATATTGCCGGCACCACGCGCGATTCTATCTATCTGCGTTATAATAAATTCGGCATGGATTTCTACCTGGTCGATACGGCCGGGATCCGCAAAAAAGGAAAAGTGACGGAAGACCTGGAGTATTTCTCCGTGATACGTTCCATCCGTGTTATTGAGAATGCTGATGTATGTGTGCTGGTACTCGACGCAACTCGTGGGATTGAGAGCCAGGACTTGAATATTTTTTCACTTATACAGAAGAACCGGAAGGGATTGGTTGTTTTCGTCAACAAATGGGATACGGTTGAAGGGAAGGACAACATTGTGATCAAGACATTTGAAGATGCAATCCGTAAACGTTTGGCGCCTTTTACCGATTTCCCTATTATTTTCGGGTCGGCGTTGACCAAACAGCGGGTACTCAAGGTGATGGATACCGCCAAAGAAGTATATCAGAATAAAAAGCGCAGAGTGACTACCAGTAAACTGAATGAAGTGATGTTGCCTATTATTGAGAGGACGCCTCCTCCGGCAAACAAAGGGAAGTTTATAAAAGTCAAGTATATCACCCAATTGCCCAATACGCAGGTGCCGTCATTTGTTTTCTTCTGCAATCTGCCGCAATGGATCAAAGAACCATACAAACGGTTTGTGGAAAACAGAATGCGTGAAAACTGGAATTTTTCTGGCACCCCGATCAATGTCTTTTTCAGAGAAAAATAACCGGCTGAAATGGCATGTTGCATGCAAGTGTTACCTACACAATAAAGAAAAAAATTAGTTAATCGTATGAAATCATAAAAATATTGCGTTAATTTGTATTACTTTTGCAAGGGTATGCGAATGATAAAAACTGCTATCTTGTTTTAAAAAGAATAAAACTGAAATGCAACATACCGGTTCATAAGGCCGGGCTAAACGAAGGGACTACTGATGGATACGAAAAACAATCTTGACAACGAGAAATTACCTGTTGACAAAGAGCAAAACGATGAAGATTTGCAGTCTGAATTCATGGACGATGATTCAACGGTAGAAATCCCTCAAGTTGAGATACTTGCTGTAGAGGAAACGGCCGAAGAAGAATTTGCCATAGACTATGATTTGGACGACGGTAATGGTGTAGAAGAACCGGAAGGCGAGGAGGAAGACACGGATGAAGACTCCTTCTCAGGCGATACTTCCGTTGCCCTGCTTTCCATTGAAGAGATCGTACACAACCTGCGCGACCTGTTTAATTCGGAAAATCCGAAACGCAAGGAGGTGGATGAGTATAAAAATCAGTTCTACCGTTCTTTGCGGAATGAAACGGAATCGCAGAAACAGGAGTTCCTTTCCACGGGAGGGGAAGAGATTGATTTTGTAGGGAAAGAATCGGATATCTATGCCGAAGGAAAGGAGTTGCTTCAAAAACTAAAGGAGAAACGGGCCGGTATTCTCGCAAAAGAGGAGTCCGAAAAAGAGAAAAATGTGGCCAGAAAGCTGGCTATTATAGAGCAGGTCAGAGTGTTGACCGAAACGCAGGGGCAAGAGGATTTCAATAAGATATACCAGGAGTTTAAATCGCTTCAACAGGAGTGGAACTACATCAGACTGGTGCCTCAGGAAAAAGTGAACGAGTTATGGAAGTCGTATCAATGGTACGTGGAGAAATTCTATGACTTGGTACGTATCAATAATGAGTTCAGAGAATATGATTTCAAGAAGAATCTTGAGATAAAGGCCGAGTTGTGTAAAGCTGCGGAAAGGCTGAGCGACGAGCCGGATGTGGTTTCTGCTTTCCATCAGTTGCAAAACCTGCATCAGGAGTGGAGAGAGGTTGGCCCTGTATCAAGAAAAGACAGGGAAGAAGTCTGGGAGCGTTTTAAAGAGGCGTCAACCCAGGTTAACAAAAAGTACCAGGTTCATTTTGAACAGTTAAGGGAAAAAGAAAATGAGAATCTGGAATTGAAGACAGCGCTTTGTGAAAAACTCGAAGCAATTGATTATGATCAGCTTAAATCAGTCAAAGATTGGAATAACAAAGTAAAAGAAGTGCTTGAGACCCAATCGGAATGGCGCCAGATAGGATTTGTGCCGAGGAAATGGAATGCAAAGATATATAAACGTTACCGGGCTGCCTGCGATTTCTTTTTCAGAAACAAGAATGAGTTTTATAAATCTCTTCGCGGAGAGATGGACGAGAACCTCAAGAAGAAAATCGCCCTCTGCGAACGCGCTGAAGCCCTTAAGGACAGCCTTGACTGGAAAAATACAACGCAGGAGATGATCAATATCCAGAAAGAGTGGAAGACCATCGGTATCGTTCCTCACAAATATGTAGACAGTATCTGGAAACGATTTATTTCTGCCTGTGATTACTTCTTTGAACAGAAAAAATTACAAACCTCGTCGCAATATGAACAGGAACAAAAGAATCTTGAGGGAAAAAGAGCGATTATCGGGAAAATAAATCAGTTGGATACCGCTTTGAATACGGAAGAGGCTTTGACTATGCTTCATGACCTGATGGATGAATGGTACGAGGGTGGTCATGTCCCTTACAAAATGAAAGACCGCGTTTATAAAGAGTTCTACGATGCGACGGAAGCCCAGTTCGACAGGCTGAATATCAGTAAGGCCGAACGGAAATTGGAAGCTTACAAGAGTACGATTTCCGATATAGCAAAATCGGATAATTCTAAAGGACAGCTTCTTAGGGAGCGTGAAAAACTGGTGCGCCAGTATGAGCGGATAAAAAACGAATTGCAGACTTACGAAAATAATATCGGATTTCTTTCGATATCTTCCAAAAAAGGGAACCACCTGTTGGACGATATGAATCAGAAAGTAGAAAAGATTAAATCGGAATTACTCTTATTAGAGAAGAAAATCAGGACAATCGAAGATAAGTTGTAGCGATAGGTTACAGTGACAAAGAATGAACAGGAGGGTGTGTCAGAAGTTTGAACATACCCTCTTTTAGCGCTTTTTCTTCGGGTCTGTATCTGAAATCATCCCCCAATAGTCAAATCTCAGAAACTTATTTTACTTTTGACACATCCTCTTTATGTAATGCCTTGTTTTTCAATTTTAAAAAAATATTGATACATATTTGGTATTTATTGATACGGAAATTTTGATGCAATAAAATAAAAAACCGTTCGTCATTAAGCATGAAGGGGTATATTATCTGACTTACTCGGCGAATAGTTATGAAAGCCAATTCTATGGCATTGGTTGCGCTACTGCTACTGATATTATGGGAGAATGGACAATATTCCCATAATCCGCTATTGCAAAAGCCGGGAAATCTTGTTGGGGTAGGGCATAGCTCTATGTTCAAAGACAAGGCCGGCGACTGGAAGATCGTGTTTCAAGCCCATCAAAGTGAATCGGCTATTCATCCCCGGAATATGTTTATCGGTACGGTTGGGTTCAGAAATATCAACGGTGTGGATGAATTGTATATCGATCCCGATTATGAAACCCCGTTACTTTACATAGATTGATGATTAAAAAAAGGTACGGAATATAACTTAAAAATTTGAAATAAATAAAATGAGTAAGATCTTTTTCGTTAAGCCAAATGAGCGGAGCCGAGCTTGTTTAAGTTGCGTTACGGCTAAGCGTAGTCTAAATTTGTTAAATAAGTTATTACTTATTGGAGGGGTAAGCACTGTTCCCGTCCTGGCAAAAGGCCAACAGGTCAAAGAAGAAAAGCCTAAGAATGTTTTAATGATTCTTGTCGATGATTTAAAACCCAATTTAGGATGTTATGGTGATAACGTGGCGGTGAGCCCGAATATCGACAGGTTGGCCGGTCAAGGCGTCAGGTTCGAAAGGGCCTATTGTAACCAGGCTGTAAGCGTAGCTTCCCGTTATAATTTACTGACAGGGGCCCGTTCCACTACTTCCGGACTCTACAATTTTGGACGCCAGATGCGTGATGTTTATCCGGATGCGGTCACTTTGCCTCAGTTTTTTATGAAAGCGGGCTATCATACAGAAGCCATCGGAAAAGTATTTCACGTTGGTCATGGAAATACCAATGACGAAGCTTCATGGAGCATTCCCCATCATTACGATAAGTTGATTGAGTACCTGCTG
>JAISZV010000104.1 GCA_031284475.1 Proteiniphilum sp.
GTGTAACTTTTTATATTCTTTTTCACGCCCTTGTGATTTCACATAGGCTTGTATTATAGATTCATCACCATGCCGACCAACGGTATTCACATAGAAACCTTTCGTCCAAAATTCGCCTCCCCTAAGTTGGCGCTTAACTTCTGGTTGAAGACGAAAAATTTCTTTAGCTGTGATGCTTTTGATAATTTGAATAATTTTTGTCGGGCTATACATTGGAACACTCTGAATCAAAAAATGAACATGCTCCTGGTCGGTGCCTATTTCAATGAACGAAATCTCATAACGAGCGGAAATCGCCAAGCAGACTTCTTTCAAACTGGAATCAACTGCTGGGCTAAAAACAATGCGACGATACTTTGCTGGGAACACAAAATGGTACAGCAAGACCGAAACGTTATGGCTTTTATGAATATATTCACTCACACGACAAAGATAAAGCAAATATCGAAGCAGAGATTCGAGGAATTAAACCTATAGAGATTAAAAAGAATTTGTTATCTTTGGTGGATATTAAATATTAGTAGCCATGACGAAAGAAAACAGCATTCGATTATTTGAACAAAAGCAGATCCGTACGCATTGGGACGAAGAAGAAGAGAAATGGTACTTTTCCATAGTGGACGTTATTTCTGTTTTGACAGAACAGCCTACTCATCAAGGGGCGAGAAATTATTGGAAAGTATTAAAAAACCGACTTTCTAAAGAAGGAAATGAAACGGTTACAAATTGTAACCGTTTGAAAATGCTTGCTGAAGACGGAAAAATGCGTTTGACCGACGCAGCCGATACTCAACAGTTACTCAGACTTATACAGTCTGTCCCGTCTAAAAAAGCCGAACCGTTTAAACTATGGCTGGCACAAGTGGGTAGAGAGCGGATTGATGAAATACAAGATCCGGAAATCACGATTGACAGGGCATTGAAGCAATACCTGAAGTTAGGTTATTCGGAAAATTGGATCAACCAGCGGTTGAAAAGTATTGAAATTCGTAAGGATTTAACTGATGAGTGGAAAAAAAGAGGCGTAAAGGAAGGCGTTCAGTTTGCCACGCTTACCGACGTCATCAGCAAAGCCTGGGCAGGCAAAACAACGAAAGAATATAAAATCTTCAAAGGCCTTAAAAAAGAAAACCTCCGGGATAATATGACGAACCTCGAGCTGGTACTGACAATGTTGGCGGAAGCTACCACAACAGAAATAAGTAAAGAGAAAAACCCTACAACATTTTCAGACAGTAAAACGATTGCCGGTCAGGGAGGAACAATAGCAGGTAATGCCCGTAAAGAAATTGAAGCCAAGACCGGCAAAAAAATAGTAACGCCTCTGAATGCAAAAACAGGATTACAAGGGAAGAAAGAACAAAAACAAGTCGGGGAGAAAACTGAAGAATAAAAGGGAATCTGCTGACAAGGGAAGTATCTTACTGTTTTTCAATGGCTAAAAACTTAAAGATGCTTTATTTGTTATTCTCTTACAATAAATAGATAGTACGACACGATAACCGGTTTGAAAAAATATCCAAGATTAAGGTTTGAAGTGTAAGATTTTAAGTATTACTGATTGCCAATCATCTACCCGCAAATCTCCTTTATAAACCGTTCTTCGGCCTGGCGCACCCACTCCCCGAAATTCTCATCGGGAGCATATTGGGGTATAAATTCGATCAGCTTGGTCAATTTGAATTTTTTGGCTGAGACGCCTACACCCGAAAATCCCGCGTCGTAGGCGTTAAATTCCTGTTCCACATGCACGGGTACCATGAGGGTGGGTTTCCGGTAATAGAGAGCTTCGCAGAGAGACTCGAATCCCGATGTGGTGGCATAACCCATACAGCCGGCCATACTCCGCAGAAAAAGCTCGTCGTTCAACTTATACAGCGTAAAATTATCATCGATCACCGTCACCTCTTCCGCGTCTTTCTTATCCCAGAAAAAATGCAACGGAACTTCGGGATGTTTTTTGTGCCATTCCCCCACCTCCTCAAAATAACCGGCATTCAGCATATAACCGTGGATATAATCACCATTGGAAGGTTCGAGCTCAAACACTTCGGGCCGCAATAAGGGGGGAATGGTCACGATTTTCCTCTCTTCCGATCCGGGCATATCCCTGAAAGAGAGTGCCAGTATCTTAGACGCCCGGGTGGAAGTGATCCTGGAAAGCATCCGCAGGAAATAGAATTTCACATCCTGCTCGGCTGTCGTTTTATAATGAGGATTAAGCAACACATACTGGTGTGCAAGCGTAATCATCTCTATGCCCATCTTTTTATCGAAGCGATAGATACCATACGCCATACCGGTGATCATCTCATAGAAATTGACCACCTTATCGGGTTTCAGTTCCTCTATTTTCCGTTTGATAAATTGCAGGCTATCCTTGAAAAAAAGGGGCCGGAAAAAATGACTCACCACGCTTAACAATACATTGGGACGCTTCTGTTTATAGAAAGAAGTAAAACTGGGGCTGCTGAATTCAAACAAGGGAGCTTCGATCTTATTGATGAAGAAAGCAGGGATTTGCCTGGAATCACTTTTTCCTATAAGCACGGCGATCACCTCGTGTCCATGCTTACGAAGAACGGCGGCCAGGGATAGCGCCTGCGTGTAGTGTCCTCTCCCCTCGCCCTGCACTGTAAACAAAAATCTCACTCGTAAAGGTTTTAATGATAGGAATTACATCGCAAAAATAATAAAAGTCCGTCATATCCCGTAACAAACAGGGTTAATTATCATCAACAAAATGTACTTTTTGTCACTTATCAAATTCGAGCGCTTTTCCAAACACATCTCCGGCAACGGTTCCGTTTTCATAAACAATATTTCCGTTGACAAAAGTCGTATGGACGGAACAACCGAACGTCTCTCCCTCAAAAGGCGACCAACCGCATTTGTAAAACAAGTTCTCCGGCGTAACGGTATATGCCCCGGAAGGATCTATCAACACGAGATCGGCATAATAACCTTCCCTGATGAAGCCCCTCTCCCGCACCCGAAACAGTTGTGCCGGCGCATGGCACATCTTGTCAACCACCAACTCTTTTGAATAAAACCCTTGCCGCGCCAACTCAAGCATTACCTGTAACGAATGTTGCACGAGCGGCCCACCCGAGGCGGCTTGCAAAGCCCCGCCCTCTTTTTCATTCAACAAATGAGGCGCATGATCGGTAGCCGCCACATCAAGTTTACCGGTTTTCAATGCATCCCGCAAAGCCGCCCTGTCTTCTGCTGTTTTTACGGCAGGATTCCATTTGATCCGCGCTCCCAACTTTTCATAATCCGCATCGGAGAACCAAAGATGGTGCACGCATACTTCAGCCGTGATCTTTTTTTCTTCTAACGGCTTCACATCAAACAAACTCATCTCGCGGGCGGTGGAGAGATGCAACACATGCAGCCTTGAGCCGTACCTGTCGGCCAGTTCCACGGCCCGGGCCGACGACTGATAACACGCTTCCGCACTACGGATCAGCGGATGATATTTGACGGGGATAAACTCACCGTACTCCTTTTTATAAATATCAATATTTTGCCTGATTATCTCCTCTTTTTCACAATGGGTAGCAATCAGCGTATCTACTTCGGCAAAAATCCGCTGCAAAGCCTTATCACTGTCCACCAACATATTTCCGGTAGACGAACCCATAAAGACTTTTACTCCGCATATCTGTTGATGATCCGCTTTTTCCAGCTCGGCCATATTATCATTGGTAGCCCCCAGATAAAAGGAAAAATTGGCAACCGATTTTCCGGCAGCCATCTCCATTTTCCGGCGAAGGGAGTCCCATGTAACCGTCTGCGGATTGGTGTTGGGCATCTCCATATAGGAGGTTACCCCTCCGGCCACTGCCGCCCGGCTTTCGGTATGTATATCGCCTTTGTGCGTCAACCCCGGATCACGGAAATGCACCTGGTCGTCAATCACACCCGGTATCAGCCACAGGCCACGAGCGTCGATCACCTGCCGGCAGGCATTCAACACCGCTTCCGGCACTGCTTCCCTGAAAATCCGGGATATCCTCTCTCCTTCCAGCAGCAGCGATCCGGTAAAGCAGTTTCCTTCGTTGATGATTGTAGCTCCGTGAATAAGGATCATGATGTATGAGCGCTATTAATTGGACTGCGGTTTTATTTTCCCGGTAGCTTTACGCCAGCGCAGGTCGATCACTCCGAAAAATGCTTCGCCGAAAATGCTCGAATTCATTTTCGAGGTACCGAGTCTTCTGTTTACAAAGACCACCGAAACCTCTTTTATCTTGAATCCGAGCACACGGGCGGTATATTTCATTTCGATCTGGAATGCATATCCTTTGAATCTGATACGGTCGAGATCAATCGTTTCCAATACTTTCCGCCGGTAGCAGACAAAACCGGCAGTCGTATCTTTTACATTGAGTCCGGTGATGATGCGTACATATTTCGATGCAAAGTAAGACATCAGCACACGCCCCATCGGCCAGTTTACCACGTTTATACCGGTGGAGTAACGCGATCCGATAGAAAGATCGTACCCCTCGTCGCGACAAGCGGCATATAGACGGGGAAGATCGTCGGGATTGTGAGAGAAGTCGGCGTCCATCTCGAAAATGTAATTATAAGAACGAGCCAACGCCCACTTGAAGCCGTGGATATAAGCCGTACCCAATCCGAGTTTTCCTATCCTTTCCTCAATGAACAAACGTCCGGCAAATTCCTCCGATATTAAATGGTGTACTATGGAAGCTGTTCCGTCGGGAGACCCGTCGTCAATCACCAGAATATGAAAATCTTTCTCCAAAGCGAAGACCGCCCTGATGATATTTTCGATATTCTCTTTTTCATTATAAGTAGGTATGAGTACAATACTATCTGACATAAAGGGGAAATTTTCCCAAAAGTACGTTTTTTCGGCCACAAACAAAAAAGATTGGGGAATATTTTGTTTTCTAAATTAAAACATCTATCTTTGCCGTCCGATTAAAGGAAACATATCGCGGAGTGGAGCAGTTGGTAGCTCGTTGGGCTCATAACCCAAAGGTCACAGGTTCGAGTCCTGTCTCCGCAACTATCGAACAGAGGCCGGTTCTCATAGAGGGAACCGGTTTTTTTATTTTCAGCCGAAAGGTCTGTTTACGGATCAAGAATCAACCCTTTATTTCTTCTCGTTTGAGAACGAATAGGGAAAATCGGATTCATGGACGCCGCGCGTCTTATTGGGCGTGGCAGACATGGAAAAGTCGATTTTGGCTCCGTTCATCAACTGTTCATGCGTAAAATAATTCTTGGTATACTCTTTTCCGTTTACCCTGATACCTGACACATATCTTGTCTTACTACTGTTATCCGGCGCATTGATCTCGATGGTGTTTCCGTTTTCCAGATGCACAACCATCTTGTTGAACAGCGGGGAACCGATCACATACTGGTTGCTGCCGGGGCAAACCGGATAAAATCCGAGTGAGGAGAAGACATACCATGCCGAAGTCTGTCCGTTGTCCTCATCGCCGCAATAGCCGTCGGGATGGGGGTTATAGAGCTTATCCATTACCTCACGCGCCCAATACTGGGC
>JAISZV010000177.1 GCA_031284475.1 Proteiniphilum sp.
AATGTAGCGCCGATAACCAGGTCGGCGGTTTTAACCGAATCGGCAATAGCCATTTCTGTTGAGTAAAGGGTATTTACATTTGCAGGGAGAACTTCCGACAGATACCGAAGCCGGTTTAGATTCACATCGAGCACTTTTACCTTTGCGCCCAATCCTGCCGCCATTTGGGCGGCATTATGCCCTACAACTCCTGCGCCGATGATCACTACCTCGGCCGGCTTTACGCCGGGAACGCCGCCCAGCAGAACACCTTTCCCTCCCTGGGGTTTTTCCAGATACTTCGCTCCCTGCTGAACAGACAAGCGGCCTGCCACTTCGCTCATTGGGGTAAGTAACGGTAGTGAGCCGTCTTTGTCGATCATCACCGTTTCGTATGCGATACAAACAGCTCCGCTCGAAAGCATAGCCTCGGTGAGTTTTTTGTCCGATGCAAAGTGAAAATAGGTGAATACCACCTGGTCTCTTTTTATTAAATGATATTCGCTTTCAATGGGTTCCTTTACCTTTACTATCATATCCGCAACCCCATACACATCCTCAATCCGGTCAAGAATGGAAGCTCCGGCTTTTATATAGCTTTCGTCCGGCAGATGGCTTTCAACCCCGGCCCCTTTTTGCACAAAAACTTCGTGTCCTCTGCGAGTAAGCTCAAAAACACCATCGGGAGTCATTGCTACTCTCCCTTCCTGCACTTTAATTTCTTTAGGTATTCCTATAATCATAACAGTAAAAATTGTAAGTTATTGTAAAATAATATTAGAATAGGCGATAAATAACTTTAACGGCATTATCCCGAATCGAATGATGCATATAAGTTGTTGTATCGGGTACAAAAATAACAAGAAAAAATAAAACCGCAATTCATTTAAAAGGTTTTATTAACAGGAATGATCTGTTTTTTTCGGGGTTCAATAATCATTTTTAATCACTCTTTCACCGAAAAATTTCTTTCATTGCAGATTATATCGTATTTTTGTGACAATATTTCAAATTTTTCAATCTATAAAAAACAATGGTAAGTTATAAAGAATTGGGTCTTGTAAACTCAAGAGAGATTTTTAAGAAAGCAGTAGCCGGTGGTTACGCCATCCCTGCGTTCAATTTCAACAACATGGAACAACTACAGGCCATTATCGCGGCATGTGTTGAAACAAAGTCGCCTGTGATTCTCCAGGTATCGAGCGGCGCACGTAAATACGCCAATCAGACGCTATTGCGCTACATGGCCCAGGGAGCCGTACAATATGCAAAAGAACTGGGTTATGAAATTCCCATCGTGCTCCACCTTGATCACGGCGACAGCTTCGAGCTTTGCAAAGATTGCGTAGAGAGCGGTTTCTCTTCGGTGATGATCGACGGTTCACACCTTCCGTATGAAGAAAACATCGCCCTTACAAAGAAAGTGGTTGAATATGCTCACCAGCACGACGTAACCGTGGAAGGAGAACTCGGCGTGTTGGCTGGTATTGAAGATGAAGTTGAAGCGGAACACCACACTTATACCGAACCCGACGAGGTTGTGGATTTTGTGACACGCACAGGCGTTGACTCTCTGGCTATCTCCATAGGAACCTCGCACGGCGCTTTCAAGTTCACCCCCGAACAATGCACCCGCAACGAACAGGGCGTACTGGTTCCGCCCCCATTGCGTTTCGACATCCTTGAAGAGATCGAAAAACGAATTCCCGGATTCCCCATTGTGCTGCACGGATCCTCTTCCGTTCCCCAGCAATATGTAGAGACCATCAATAAATACGGAGGAAAACTGAACGATTCCATCGGTATCCCCGAAGAACAGTTGCGCAAAGCTGCCGGATCGGCTGTATGTAAGATCAATATCGACTCCGACGGACGTCTGGCAATGACTGCCGCCGTACGCGAAGTATTCACCACCAAACCGGCTGAGTTCGACCCACGTAAATACCTGGGCCCGGCGCGCGAAGAGTTGAAGAAACTCTATATGCACAAAACCGAAAGCGTATTGGGTAGTGCGGGAAAAGCGTAACCATACAAAAACAGCATAATTTGAAGAGAGGGTATATCACTCAATGTGATTTTACCCTCTTTTTCATGATTTCCACTTCTTCTATCGCAATTTTCACTTCTTCTATCGCACAAAGCGCATTACCCTTTATAGTGCGCTACCTTTATCCCAAAATGTCCATTAGGATATAACGAGCTGATAATGAGTGTTCGTCCTAATGGCTGCCATTAAAAAACAAAACTCTCGATAGACTGTTAATCAATAGAGAACAACGCATTAATTCTGTTCAAAACAGCATTTCTGAAATGAATTAATGCCAATGGACAGTTTGGGTTTATTACCTCCGGGAAAGCGCTTCCACGTTTTCGTTGAATGCAGTCTCCTTAAGCAGGTCATCTAAAGAGAGATGCATTCTGTAGCGCCAATAGTGTTCGGGGTTTGCAGGCACATTAATGCGTTCGTTTGCAATATCGGGATTACGTAATTTTTCATCAATCGACAACCAGTCCTGCAAGGGCAGGATCACCCACATGGCCGGCGACTTGAGGTGATTCTCTATGATTTGCCGGCAGATAGCGGTATTACATTCGGCCGGAGCGACGCCTTCCCGGTGCAACACTTCGTTGTAATAACGTTGCGTGAGTTCCCGGTTTTCTGTCCACCATAAACGCAGGGGCGGCATATCGTGTGTGGAGGTGGTGCACACGGACAGGTAAGGCAATCTTTGCAGGTCGCTGAAAGTGATATGCGTATCTTTTGGCATCCGCTCAATCTCTAAACTTAACATCTGTAACTCCTGCATGACCGACGGCACACAATCGGGCACCATGCCCAAATCTTCCCCGCATACCATCATCCTGGTGGAAGAGATAAGCGCCGGGAGCTTTTTCATGGCCTCTTCGCGCCAGAAATAGTTATGCCGGCGGTAAAAAAACTCGTCATACAGGCGGTTGAACGCCTCTTTTACGTGTGTGTCGAGATAACGGTATGAATAAGTATATTGCGCCGTAATGCGGGGATGAAAACGGTGATGATCCTGCGGATCGTGCACGAATAGCACTTCTTCGCATAACAGCATAAGTCCATTGCAAATCATCCGGCTCTTATCATCTTTTTTATTATCAAACAGTTGTTTGATTTTTCTTTGCGTATCGCAATGGGATTTTAGTTTGAACCGCTGCCACCCTGTTATCTCCAGATATTCATTCTTTACCTCTTCGGTATGCTCCGCAAAGACGTCCGGCAAAAAATGCTCATGAATAAATGGCTTTACCATCCGCTCCTCATCAAAGGGGATTCCCGCACGATTGATCTCTTCCACCCAGAAAGGCAATGCGGGCCTGAAGTGGCCGAGCGATCCGCGTACGGCGTAGAGCGGTATTTCCCAAATACGGAAAAAACCCAGTATATGATCTATCCTGTAAGCGTCGAAATAGTCCGCCATTTTACGGAAACGGTTCACCCACCAGGCATAACCATCCTTTTCCATCATTTGCCAGTTATAGGTAGGAAATCCCCAGTTCTGGCCTGAGACGGAGAAATTATCAGGCGGCGCACCGCTTTGGGTGTCTATATGATACAGGTCGGGAGCTATCCATGCGTCAATGCTGTTACGGCTGATGCCAATGGGTATATCCCCTTTCAGCGCTACTCCTTTTTCATGCGCATACGTTTTTACGCCGGAAAATTGCCGGTGAAGCATGTATTGCAGGAAAGACCAGTATTGCGTCTCTTCTTTTGCTTCGGCGTCGGTATCGACCATCCGCCTTAATAATTTTTCATTATAGCCGGCATAATCCCCCCACTCATTAAAATCGGCGCTGCTGTATTTATCACGCAGATAGCAGTAACATATATAAGGAAAGAGCCATGTTTTATTTTTCTCCCGGAAAACGTTGTACTCTTCCGATGCGAGTACCGTACCGCCCTCCTGCAAATAGAGTTCACGGCTATAACGCGCCTTTAACGACAATGCTTTCTCGTAGTCCAGTTCCGGGAGGCGGTTCTG
>JAISZV010000197.1 GCA_031284475.1 Proteiniphilum sp.
CCGTTAATGGTCAGCGGCGCCACAGGCAATTTCATATCGTGGGCAACATAATAAGCGCCCCGCTTAAAACGGCCTAATTTTCCGTTTCCTGAACGTGCTCCCTCAGGAAAAATCACCATAGAGACCCCGTCGGCGATCTGCTCTTTGGCCTTTTTAATAGAGGCCGCCCGCGCCTTAGGATTCGAACTGTCCACAAACACATGGCCGGCTTTCTCCGATGCAAACCCTACAAACGGAATCTTCCGCAAACTCTGCTTTTGCATCCATTTGACATTCTGATTCAGGAAACCGTACACTAAGAAAATATCGAACGCACTTTGATGATTAGCCACAAAAATATATGACTGCCCGGGATCCAGGTTCTCATGCCCGCTCGTCCGTACCCGGCACAAAGCCAGCCAACAGGTCAGCCTCGACCACCATTTAGGAGGATAATAACCCCAGAACTTACTCCCGAAGAGAGGCGCCATCGCCATCACCGTTAATGCCGTGATAAGGGTAAGCAGAATAAAAACAGGCACAAAGAAGAGCCACTGATACAATAAAACAAGTATTTTTTTCACTACCATTCAATTTTAGCGCGATTAGTCTTCGAAAATAATAAAGTTTTTTGCAAAAATATACATTTTGAGCATTGTAAAGAGATAAAAAGGCTGTTTTTTTACCCTGGAAATCTTTTTTTTTGCTGAAGACAAAATTTTTATCCCGATTTATTTCCTTATTTGTTGAATTTTGTGTTTATTTGCGTTACGAAATCAGAAACATAAATTATTATACACACATGAAAGAATTAGCGAAATACATCGGGGTAGTAGTAATGCTCATAGGCGTTGCTTTTTTGGCGGTTCCCTTTTTAACGGGTACAATTACCAACGTCAGTTTAATTATCGGATTGGTATTGGTTATTGAAGGATTACTGGGGCATATCTACGTGAACAATATGAAAAAGGGCACGGTGGTAAGTAGCATCCTTTGGGCAATTATTTTGTTGGTAGTTCCATTCGCCATTTTCTTTTTTTCGAAGAGAATGGCTTACTCAAACGAGGAAATAGCTGCTTACAACTAATTAAAAGAGGCTACTTGTTTCACAACAGAATACAAGTTTACGACAAAACAAAGGGGGTGTATCACAATGTGATTTCACCCTCTTTGTATTTGTAGTCTTATCGGAGAACGATTCCTGATAATGAACTACTCCGCCGCTTTTCCTTCTTTTCACCTAACCGCCCTTCCCTATCACATATAGCTGGAAATTTTCATACCGTTTCACTTCCACTTCAACGCCTTTATCAATGAAACCTTTCAGTGAAATGGCGTCGTAAAATTCCCCATCCACATTGACTTTTCCCGAAGGATGAAGATCGGTTGCCGCCACACCCGTTTTGCCTATCAGAGAGGCCGGGTCCATCGGCACGGAAACATATCCTTCCTGATCGGCGTGTAGCGCCGCAAATTGCAGGAATCCCGGTTTACCGATTCGTCCCGACAGGTAAATAACAAGGGCCGCTCCCATTCCCGTACCGCCCAGTACAACCATTAGCGCCCTGAACGCCTCTGTGGCCGGCAACCCTTCAAAATTAAACCGTATATTACCTATCAGGGCAAGCGTTAACGCCGAAAAAACAAAGAGTATGCCCAAAATACCGGTTATTCCGAAACCGGGGACGACAAATATTTCAAAGACAATAAAAATAAGTCCCAGCACAAACAGCAACACCTCCCAATTCTGGGCATACCCGGTCAGGTAGAGAGGCGTGAAATAGAGGATTGCAGCCGTGATGGCAGCCGCCGTAGGGAAGCCTATACCGGGCGATTGCAATTCAAAATAGATTCCTCCTATAATAAGCATAATCAACAGCGCCTGCACGACTCCGTTGGTAAGAAAACCTTTGATCTTGTCGTAAAAAGAGGGATTATAGGTTTCCAGGGTATAATTGCCGAATCCCAGATGTGTTACAATCACTTCATGCAGGCTTTCCGCAATACCGTCGCAATAACCCAGTTCCATTGCCTGGCCGGCCGTCAGGGTAAGTATCTGGGTAGAGTCGGCAAAACCGGGTATCACAATCCTTTCATCCACCATCGCCTCGGCAATCATGGGATCGCGTCTCCATTTTAAGATGGTATCCCCTTCGCGTACCGTTGTTACCTTGCCGTGACTCTCTGCCGTAGCGCGCATTATTCCCCGCATATAAGACTGGTATTTGTCGGAAGCCCTTTCCCCGCTTCCCCCTTCCACAACCGTAGCTGCGCCGATGGAACCGCTGCTGCGCATAAAAATACTATCGCAGGCAATCGAGATAAGGGCGCCGGCGGAAGCAGCGTTATTGTCAATAAACACATATACGGGAAGGGGCGCATTGAGAATAGCCGTACGCATGGAATCGGCCTCCGCTACGCCGCCCCCATAAGTATTCATGTGTAAAAGCGCGGCGGCGGCCTCTTTCTCCACGGCCTCATGCAAACCGTTTTGCAGATATACCCACGTATTACTGCCGATACTCTCCTTGATATTGATCCGGTAGATCAAGGGGTTGGCGTCCTGCGCCGAAAGATCGAAACAAAAGAGCAGGAAAAACAGGAACAATGTTATTTGAAAATTTCTCATTTTTTACATTTTTCACAAGGTTTAATACAACAAAGGTAATAGATTTCGCGATTCGGCATCCATTTTCATTTAAAATGTCTATATTTGTACCTCAATTTGTCAGTATGAGCACAATTTTACTAAGCATAGGATCAAATACATTCGCCAAAACCAATATTGATAAAGCCAAAAGAATGCTTTCATTTCTCTTTCCCGATATTGTTTTCAGTGAACCCATCTTGACTGAACCGGAAGACGACAAGTATGTGTATCTTTTTCGGAATGTGCTTGCCAAAGCCAATACTGAGATGTCGCCGGAAGAGGTCATAGACAAGATCTAACAAACGGAACGGGCCGTAGGGCGCGCTCCCAGAGATAAATATTTAGGCAGGGTGATCATCGATATAGACCTTATTCAATATGACGGCCGTATCCTTCGTCCTGAGGACTATGAGAAAAACTACGTGCAGCAGTTATTGCCCACACTCCCCACACTCCCCACACTCAACGCAACGGCGCCCATAGTCGAACCGGATATTATAGTAGCGGATACCGACGCCATGATGGAAGAGAACGCGTAAGTTCGGAGCCACGCCAAATATATAAGAATTACGGGGGACGAAAACAAAAAATACTAAGAATTTAAAGTCAAGAAAAAACGTATATACGTTTTGGGTAAAACGTGTACGCTTTTTGGGAAAAAGTGAGCGTCTTTTTGAGAAAACGTATATACGTCTTGGTCTACTTGTAATACCTTTTTAACCATGCGGTTATACCTTGCGGCATCGCCCGCGCTTTTTGCATGTGAAAGCGCCCGGAAATTCAATCGCAACAGACCTATTCTCTTGTCATTGAAAAAGGATAACGTTTCTTCCAAAAATGCAAAAAAGTTATTTGACGTATAAGCATCGCCACTGTGAAGCCAAAAGTTAGCAACCATTTTTACTTCGGCAACAAAAGCTAAGAGAGGATGTTGTAATTTCCGTCCCGGGTTGTGTTTGTTGTAACCTTTGGCGCTACCTTCCCGTTCTCCATAACGGGTTATAACAGAAGAATCTATATATAGCGTAAAATTGTCAAAGTTCAAATTGTCGAAAAACCATTTGTAAAGACCGTCAAAATCTCACTTTCTTACACTTGCTATCGAAGGGAAAGGTTGTTTCAAAGTACCGATCATTTCAAC
>JAISZV010000220.1 GCA_031284475.1 Proteiniphilum sp.
TTCCATCATGGCAATGTTCCGAACGCTACTTTCTTTTCCTGGAATCGCGCGGTTTAGCGTCTTTACCGGAAAAGTTCTTACCGGATTTAAAAGGTTTACCGGATTTGGAAGATTTAGCGACGGGATTGCCGGGACGGCGTTCTCGTCCGGTTTCGTGAGAAGAACTCTCGCGTAACTTAAAGGGTTTGCTTCCCGAAGTACCGGAACGGCGTTCCCGACCGGTTTCGTGAGAAGAACTCTCGCGCAATTTAAAAGGTTTGTCTCCCGAAGTACCGGGACGGCGTTCTCTGCCGGTTTCGTGAGAGGAACTCTCGCGTGACTTAAAGGGTTTGCTTCCCGAAGTACCTGGACGGCGTTCCCGTCCGGTTTCGCGAGAAGAACTCTCGCGTAACTTAAAGGGTTTGTCTCCCGAAGTACCGGGACGGCGTTCTCTGCCGGTTTCGCGAGAAGAACTCTCACGCAATTTAAAAGGTTTGTCTCCCGAAGTACCGGAACGGCGTTCCGTCCTGTTTTCGCGAAAGGAGGAATGTTCCCGTGATTTAAAAGGCTTACCCCGTTCGCCGTCGCTCCTTTTAGGGCGGTACGTGTCCCGTGGTTTCTCTTCCCCTGCTTCGTTCGCTCGTTGAGACCGGCGGTAACCCTCCCTGGAATTTCTTTCGGAATGGCCGCCGGAACCACCGGAGCGACCTTCCTCCCGGTATATTCCTTTTGCCGGGCGGTCGTCGCGTTTGCCGGAAAATATCTCATATTCGCGCATCTCGCACTCCAACGCACCGTTATAGAGAAAGAACCGTTTGGAATGTCTGAGCCCAATCGCATCGAACGACTCCTTCCGGTAACTCAATATATAGGCGCGGTACCCCGGAAAGACGTGCTTTAACCGCTCGCCGATCATCGAATAGAGTTCGTCCAGATCCTCCACTTTAAGGCGCTCCCCGTATGGAGGATTGGTCATCAGGAGACCTTCTTTTGAAGGCGGTTCAGCGAATTGCCGGAATGGTTTTACCTCCAGGTCGATATACTTTTTCAGTCCCGCATTCTTGATATTCTTTTCGGCAATAGCAATGGCTTTGGGAGAAATATCGAAACCCACAATACGATGATTAAATTCCCGCGCTTCCGCTTCATCGTTATAGATAGCGCTGAAAAGTTCACTGTCGAAATCTTTCCATTTTTCAAAAGCGAAGTGTGGGCGATGAATCCCCGGAGGGATGCCCAGGGCTATCATGGCCGCCTCGATCAGTAATGTTCCCGAACCGCACATCGGATCGATGAAGTTGCACTCCCCTCTCCATCCCGATTTCAGGATCATGCCGGCTGCCAGTACCTCGTTCAGCGGAGCGTCTCCCTGCGCTACCCGGTAGCCGCGCTTGTGGAGCGATTCTCCCGAACTGTCGAGCGACAAGGTACATTTGTTATGCGCCACATGAATATGAAACACTATATCGGGATTGGAGACGCTTACCGAAGGGCGTTTTTCATATTTCTCGTTAAACCAGTCGGCAATAGCGTCCTTTACCCGGTAGGCTACAAACTTGGAATGGGTAAAAATGTGCGAAAAGACTACGGCGTCGATGGAGAATGTGTTGTTTAATGTAAGGAAATCGTCCCAGTTGAAACTTTTCACCGCTTCGTATACCTCATCGGCGCTCTCCGCCTTAAAGGTATAGAAAGGTTTCAGAATGCGCAACGCCGTACGGCAATGCACATTCGTTTTATACATCAGCGCTTTGTCGCCCGTGAATGATACCATCCGGGTACCCAGCTCCACATTATCCGCACCCAGTGAGATCAGTTCTTCCGCCAATACGTCTTCCAGTTCCGCCAGTGTTTTGGCGATCATCGGAAATTGTTCTCCCCGTCCGTCCGTCCCTTCACTGTGGGATAACCCCGGTTCGATAACCTCCTGCTCATTCACTTCACGAAAGCGTTCGTTTTCAATCATTCGTTCTCTTTTTAATATGGGTACAAAGATAACACCCGTGAAGCGATTTTACCCTATTACCAGTAACAAAAAAAGAATTTGGCCGGTCAGAAGGAAAAAGAAAGCCGGCTTTCCCAAAAACGATAGTTATCGTTTAGTCAAACGATCAGTAATCGTTTTTTAAAAGATCAGTAATCGTTTTTTAAAAGATCGGTAATCGTTTTCTAAAAAGATCGGTAATCGTTTTACCTTGCCTTTTCGTATTTGAACATAGAGCGCATTTCTTTCAGGTCAACACCCGCGTGAAGCAATTTACCCTATTTCCCCTCAACAATATTGATATTCATCTTTGTTCTATAATTTCACCTTAGCCTTTGCCGGCTTACTTTCATTATGAAAAGCGTCCAGTGCGGTTACTACGTAAGTGTAGCGGTTTTCGCCGCCTTCATAAGGCAATACGAAGAAATTATCAGGCGTGATCTTTATAATATTCTCTGCCCGGTTAATATCCGTTTTTTCTCCCTTGCGGAAGCGATAAACCACAAACCGCTGCGCCGATTCAGGATTCAACGGCTTCTTTTTATATTCCCATGTGAGGAAATGCATATCTTCGGTATACACATCCGTCAGTTTTTCCACGGCGGCGGGACGACCCTTGTACAAATGCGTATAAGCCGGTATCAGCGTCTTGTACCGGTGAAGATCGGTTTTCATCGCATCAGCCACTCCTGCAAAATCGTCAAGTATCTGGTAGCCGTACCAATAACAATTACCATGTACGAAAGACATTTCGCGTGACTGCCGGATCTTCACGTTCAGTTCGTTCTTGTCGATACTCCGTTTCAGGTCTTGTCCTATATAAAGATGTTGTTCAAAGTTATTGGTATTCCACCACTGCAACAGGGTAGTATAATCGGCTGCGCTATGGCCTATTTCCCAGTAGAGTTGCGGCAGGTTGTAATCTATCCAACCTTTCTCCACCCACAGTTTTATGTCGGCATACAGGTCGTCGTAATTCTGCAAACCGTTGGTATTGCTGCCGTTCGGGTCGCTCCGCTTATTCCGGTAAATCCCGAATGGACTAACGCCGAAACGCACCCACGGCTTGGTACCGGCAATGGTCAATTTTATCTGCTGAATAAGCAGATTCACGTTATTACGCCGCCAGTCGTCACGCTGCGAAGGCGAAAAACCCTGAGAAGCTGCGTACATCCCGAAACTGTTGTCGTCGGGAAAAGATGCCCCCGCGATGGGATAAGGATAAAAATAGTCATCCATATGGATAGCGTCCACCTCATAGCGCGTAACAATATCACGCACTACTTCACATATAAACCCCCGGTTTTCCGGTAGTCCCGGATCAAAAAACAACTGGGTACCGTACTGCACAAAACGCTCCGGATGTTTCCGGTAAATATGGTTTTTTGCAAGCGTATTATTGATATTGCTTTTCACCCGGTAAGGATTCAGCCAGGCGTGAAGCTCCATTCCCCTTTTATGGCACTCCTCGATAATAAAAGCCAGGGGATCGAAAGAAGGATCGTCGGGCGCCTTTCCCTGTTCGCCGGACAGAAACCGGCTCCACGGCTCCAACTCCGACCGGTAGAACGCGTCGGCTTCGGGACGAATCTGAAATATCACCGCATTAATACCTGCTTCATCAAATTTACGCACCATATCAGAGATATAATGTTTCATGGCGGCGCTGTTCATTTGGCTGTAACGCGACTGCCCCACAGTCTGCACCCATGCCCCGCGAAATTCACGTTTCGGGGCGGCGGAGGGAATACGCGTCAGTGATTGTTTTGTGGTACCGCAGGCAGTGATCAGCGCGGCAACAAGCAATA
Source organism: Proteiniphilum sp. (assembly GCA_031284475.1). Taxonomy (GTDB): domain Bacteria; phylum Bacteroidota; class Bacteroidia; order Bacteroidales; family Dysgonomonadaceae; genus Proteiniphilum. The sequence continues at coordinate 3,772 of JAISZV010000220.1, forward strand.
AGCGAATAAACAGAGTAAATTTATCCATAGATTTTTATGATGATTTGTTGATTGAATGATTGAATTGAACAGGGAATTGGGACTTTTTCTATCTTTTTTATCGTGCAAAGCGTACTATCCGTCATCATCATTCTAAGGAATAAAAATATGGTCTTCATTCTCCAGCAACTGATCCGCCAAATGCTGTTTGGGATAAACAACAATACGGTTGTGATGCGGGAAGCGGTTCTCCAACCGGGTGGGCAGGCCCTCCAAAACAGGGATATGGGAAATATACCCTGCATGGGCGGAAACCAGGACGATCAGGTCGTCTTTTCTGATCAAATCGCCGCAAGACAGCGGGTTGCTCCAATCCACAAAAGGGTGGAAAGTAAAGTTTCCCGGCTTCTTTTGTCCGGAGATAATTTCCCGCGTTTCAGGATGCCCCAGATGCAACACCGGGATCGACAACTCGGAGGAGAGCTTCGACACCTTACTTACCCACAATCCGAACCCATCTTCTTTTTCAGCCAGCGGCGGCGAAAGAACTACAATCCGTTTGTTCAAAATAAGATTTTGTTCCACATGGCAAACAAACAGGTTCTTATCCATACTCCTGATGATCAGGTCTACCTTCTCGCCCAGTAGTTTATCCCATAATCCCACCTTTCCCGGCCATCCCAGGATCACAATATCCGACATCGTTTCACGCGCTGTCCGCACAATACCATCCACCGGATTATGATCGATAATAGTGATAATATCTACTTTTACTTCCGCCGCCGTAGCTCTCGATACAAACCCCTGCAACTGTTTTCTGAAACTCACTATATTCTTCTCCGCCTCATGGTTGTTAGGTACTATCCCAAGCAGGGAGATAGGATTCGCCGATTTTTTATCTTTCAGCAGCAATGCCAGTTCCACATGCTGCCCTATATTAGTGGGATTGGCAATAGGCAGCAAGATTTTCTCCTGGGCAAACTCGCCCATGAAAGAGGAGGAAAGAGGCCCATTCTCTTCGCTGATAGCGATCTTTTTAGCGGCTCTTTGCGTAAAAACCGAAGCTACGATACAAGTGAGCAGGATAAGGATAATAGTTCCGTTTAAGATATATTCATCCAGCAAATCCGCCCTGTACCCCACGAGGATAATGGCCAGCGTAGCAGCAGCATGTGAACTGCTCAGCCCGAAAATAAGGTTTCTCTGGCTATTTGAATAGCGGAATGTTTTCTGCGTTGCCCATGCCGCCAACCATTTTCCCAGGAGCGCCACCAATGTGAGCGCCAACGCCACGATAAGGGTACGCGGCGCGTTCAGCACCACGCCAACGTCGACCAGCATCCCTACCGAGATCAGGAAAAAGGGGATAAAAAGGGCGTTCCCGAAGAACTCAATCCGGTTCATCAGTGCCGATGAATGAGGGATCAGCCGGTTCAGCGCCAATCCCGCGGCAAATGCCCCTATAATAGGTTCAATCCCTCCCAGTTCCACCAGAAAACCCGCAGAAAACACCACGAACAAAACAAAGATAAAGGTAGAATATTTCTCAGGGGTGGCCCTCTTAAAGAACCATTTGGCAAGGCGGGGCACTATCAGGAAAATAATCAGGGAGAAGAGCAGCAGCGAGAGCAGCAATCTTAAAAGAAAACCGCCGTCCAGCCCGCCGCTGCTATTGGACAAAACCAGCGCAAGGATGATCAGCACAGCCGTATCGGTAAGAATGGTGCCTCCTACCGTAATTGCCACCGCCTGGTTACGCGCAATCCCCATACGGCTTACGATGGGATAGGCCACCAAAGTATGGGTAGAGAACATGCTTGCCGTCAGAAAACTGGCGCCAGCGCTGTAACCGAGCAAATAATGGCAAACAGGATAACCTACAAGCAGCGGGATAACAAAAGTATAAAACCCAAAAGCGAGGCTTCTGTTCTTATGAAGTACAAACTCCCCTAAATCGAGTTCCAACCCCACTATAAACATAATATACAGCAATCCTATGGTAGAGAACATCTCCACGCCGGCATGGGTATTGTCTATCCAATTAAGCCCGTGTGGGCCGATGATCACCCCTGCCACAATCAACCCAACGATACCCGGCACATTGATCCGTTTGAGGAGAACGGGGAACAGAAGGATTATCGACAAAAGCAATGCGAATATCAATACCGGATTGGAAAACGGTAAAGTAAACTCTTGTTGTATTTCTGACAGAAATGCTTCCATAAGATAACTCCTGAGGTTTGGAAAACAGGTTCCGGAAAGTGATTTCCATATACGCCTACAAAAATAATTATTTTTTTTGACTTATCGGGCCCCCGGTTTCCTTTATCAGGAGATTCAAGTAACAAATGAAACTTTAACCTCCGATTGGGATCACACCCCAACCGGAAGTTTTTTTCTTCCTTCAGTTGCATTTATTAATTGAACTTGTCCCTGGGAGAAAAAAGGACAAAAAAACACCCACCGGGATGGTGGGTGTGGTAAAACGGCTCATTTTCTTGTATTCGTTATTTAAAACAGTCAATGTATGTCTCAAAAATGTACAATCTATTCCGTT
>JAISZV010000228.1 GCA_031284475.1 Proteiniphilum sp.
GAGAAAAAACGCATAATAATTTATACGATCATAATCTGGTTGTGTTTTTATTTGTACTTTTACATTTGCTTTTATGCGTTTGATTTCACGAAAGATCTTGGGCCTCTGGCCGGTTTAATTGTGTTTGCGATGACCAATATCGGTATTTCCGTTCCCGTGCAGGGAGGAATAGGGCCGTGGCATTTCGTGGTGATCTCTTCGCTCCTTATTCTGGGAGTTGCGGAGAAAGAAGCGCTCGCCTTTGCCGGCGCCGTATTCACAATTCAATCGGTGTGGCAGATACTGTACGGTCTTGTTGGCGTGCTCGCCATGCCGCATGTGAAAAGAGCAAGCGACTTAAATAGTGCAGAAATTGAAAAAGCCTGACTTTGGATCAGCTAAAAATAAGATAACATGGATATAGCAGAAATTTTGAATTTGGATCCGCAAAGAATCTGGAACCATTTTTATTCACTTACACAGATACCCCGCCCAACGGGACAGATGAAAGAGGTGACCCGGTTCGTGATGGATTTTGGGGAAGCGCTTAACTTAGAAACAAAACAGGACGGAGTAGGCAATGTGGTGATCAGGAAGCCCGCTTCCAAAGGGTATGAAAGCAGTAAAGGGGTGATTGTGCAATCGCACCTTGATATGGTGCCTCAAAAGAATATGGATGTGAAGCATGACTTTGCCGTAGATCCCATCAAAACATATATCGACGGCGAATGGGTGAAAGCCCGTTCTACCACGCTGGGCGCCGATAACGGCATAGGTTGCGCCATGATGATGGCGGTGTTGGAGGATAACTCACTGCAACATCCCCCGCTTGAGGCGCTTTTTACCATCGACGAGGAAGTTGGCATGGATGGTGCGAACGGTTTGGGGAAAGGCTTTCTGAAAGGCTCCGTGATGCTTAACCTCGATACGGAAGAGGAAGGCGAACTCTGTATAGGATGCGCCGGTGGAAGGGATGTGAATGTTTCTTTCCTGTTTCAACCCGATAAGGAGATTGACAAAGGGGATGTGGCCTATAAAGTAAGTTTGCAGGGATTGAAAGGCGGACATTCCGGCGTGCAGATCCATTTGGGACGGGCCAACGCGAACAAGCTGATGAACCGTTTTCTGAAAGATGTAGTGACCAATTACGAAGCGCGTATCGCCGGTATAGAGGGCGGATCGCTGCGAAACGCCATTCCGCGGGAATCGTTTGTCGTACTGACCATTCCCGAACAACTCTCGGACGACCTGATTGATCTGGTGAGCGAATATGAATCCCTGTTCCGGGAAGATTTTGCCGGTATTGAAGAGAATATTTCATTCAAAGCGGAAAAGACGGATATGCCTGATGCGCTTCTGCCGGAAGAGGTGCAGGATGACGTCATTAATGCTGTGGAGGCTTGCCCTAACGGCGTAATCAGTTACCTGGCCGATTTTCCGGGAGTGGTGGAGAGTTCGCTGAATCTTGCTCTTGTACAATCTTCCGTGGATAGTGTAGAGATAAAACTGCTGGTGCGGAGTTCTACCGAAAGCCGTAAAGATTGGATTTGCTCTTCGGTAGAAAGCCTCTTCCTCCTGGCCGGGGCAAAAGTGGAATTTGGGGGAGATTATCCGGGTTGGCAACCCAATGCAGGCTCCGGGTTGTTGCACACTATGGAGAAGATTTACCTGGAGAAATACGATAAGAGGCCTAAGGTGGTGGTGATCCATGCCGGCTTAGAGTGCGGTATCATACAGTCGAACGTGGAACAAGACCTCGATATAGTCTCTTTCGGGCCGACTATCACCGGGGCGCATTCGCCTGATGAAGCGGTTCGGATAGCTACCGTGGAAAAATGCTATGACTATCTTGTTGAAACATTGGAGAATTTGAAATAACGTTCATGGATAATACGCTGATCGTCTTTGCATCCAATCACGGCACAGTGGAAAAATGCGCACGGGAGTTGTTCAGGCGGATAGACGGGAAAGTGGATATTTGCAATCTGAAGCGGAGGAATTTTCTGCCCGACCTGTCGGGATATGATGCGGTTATTGTGGGAGGTTCCATCCATAGCGGGAAGATTCAGGATGAAATATCATCCTTTTGCAGTGAGAATCTGGAATTGCTTGCCACAAAACGGCTCGGATTGTTTGTCAACTGTCTCTATTCGGATGGGAATGTGCAACAACAACTGGATGACGCTTTTCCGGAAACCCTCAACCAAAAGGCGGTTGTGCGTGATTGCTTCGGGGGAGAGATCGATAATCTGAAACTGAGTTTCTGGGAGAGGATCGTTACCACCCGGATGATAAAACAGGGAGATTTGCTCGTTGCGATCTCAAAAGAGAGAATTGAACGTTTTGCCGATATAATGTCATCAACCAATGAGTCGAAAAATTAAAAGACATATACTTTTTCCAGGGGCGTTGCTCCTCTATTTTGCTGTGATGGCTGTGATGGCTTATCCGGGATATAAAGCGTCCGGCAAATGGGGCGAATACTTTGGGGTTATCGGAATTTCTTTGCTGCTCGCACTGATACTCTTCTTTATCCTGAAAAGAAAACAGAAGATAAGAGACCGGTTCTCCCAAAAAGATTTGAATGAATGAAACGAGCATGACAGCCGCTCTTTAAAAACGAGTTCCGTATGATACCTTTGAAATATTTGTTCGTTTTTCTTTTATCCCTCTTTACCCTTTTCTCTTTTGGACAGACTTCTCCGCAGCCGCAATATTATAAGTTCCGTGTCTATCTGAAAGATAAAGGGAATACTCCCCATTCGCCGGATAATCCCGGCGCCTTTCTTTCCGGACGGGCAATCGAAAGAAAAAAGAAGGAGAAGGTTGAGATTGATGAATCGGATCTTCCCATCTCCCCCGACTATTTTACGCTGGCCGAGAACGCCGGCGGAAAGGTCGTTACACACAGCAAATGGTTTGCTACCTTAGTGGTAGAAGTCAGCGACAGTATGAGAATCGGAAATATCGAATCCCTGTCGTTTGTCGATTCGGTGAAATATATCTGGCGGGGAAACAAGCCTTTTCAAAGAAGCGAGGCCCGCCCCCGTCTATCGCCGGTGGGGCGTGATGTGATTGCGGATGCTGATACCGAGTACGGTTTTACCGCCGCCCAGTTCAGGATGCATAATGCTGTTGTTATGGCAGACGCCGGATTCAGGGGTAAGGGTATGCTGATAGGGGTGATAGACGCGGGATTTACCAATTTTGATGTGATTCCCCGTTTTGAATCGGTCAGATTGGGCGGTTACATGGATTTTGTCCCCGGCGGAAATATCTTCGCTTCCAGCGACCACGGCACTAAAGTATTGTCTACCATGGCGACGGATCTGCCCGGATTGATGATGGGATCCGCGCCGGAAGCCACTTACTGGCTCCTGCGGTCGGAAGATACTACGAGTGAGTTTCCCGTAGAGGAAGATTATTGGGTACGGGCTATTGAATTTGCCGACAGCTTGGGCGTGGATGTTATTAACACTTCGCTGGGTTACAATTCCTTTGACGACAAGTCATTGAACTATACGCACGCCCTGCTTAACGGCAACGTTTCACTGATGTCGCAGGCTGCCGGTAAAGCCTATGAGAAAGGGATGTTGATAGTGGTAAGCGCCGGCAACGAAGGAAACAAGCCGTGGCAGAAGACCACCCCGCCGGCTGATGCGAAGAATGTACTGGCAGTAGGGGCAGTGGGTACGGACAGTATTATAGCCTCCTTCAGTTCGCATGGGTTGACGGCCGACGGTCGCATCAAACCCGACCTGGTTTCTGTGGGTAAAAAAACCGTTACCATCGGACGGGACGGATTGGTTGGAGAGACGAACGGCACCTCCCTCTCATCTCCTTTCCTGGCGGGACTGATAGCTTCACTGTGGTCGGCGACCCCTTCCTTGCACCGTTCGGAGGTGCTTGATATTGTTAAACGCTCATCCGACAGGTATGCCAACCCCGACTCCGTATATGGATACGGCATTCCCGATTTTTATAGGGCAATGAATGAGGTGTTGGGTAAATTGGAGATTTATCCCCAAAAAGTTGCGGACAACGGATGGATTATCCATCCTGATCCATCCGGCGGTTATATGGTGGGTTTGTCTGACCCCGCGTTTTCCCCGGCTTCCTATTCGTTCCGGATACTCGATGAATCGGGATATTTGCTCTCGGCATATAGATTCAAAAAGGATAATACGCAGTTTGTCCCGTTGCCGGATAATATCCGCAAAAATAACCGGTTCCTCTATTTTGTGACGGAAGAACCGTTTAAGCAAGGTGTATATAAAGTGGAAATCGGGTTATGAACGAACCTTCTTTTACATTATCGGAACTCAACCGCCAGGTGAAAGACGCTATTCGCGACCGTCTTCCTGAAACCTACTGGATGCGGGCGGAGACAAGCGATGTGCGCCGTAACCGCAACGGACATTGTTACCTTGAATTTGTGGAAAAAGACGCCGTAACACAGTCCATCATAGCAAAAGCAAGAGGGGTGATCTGGTCGAACGTTTTTCAAATGTTGTCCGCCTATTTTGAAAATGAAACAGGGCAGCAGCTCTCATCGGGGATCAATGTGTTGGTACGCGTCTCGGTTGAGTTTCACGAACTGTACGGCCACTCGCTTACGGTAGTGGATATTGATCCCTCGTTCACTATGGGAGAGATAGCCCGTAACAGGCAGTTCGTATTAAAGCAACTGGAAGAAGAGGGCGTTTTGGCGCTTAACAGGGAGTTGGTTCTGCCGGAACTCGCCAACCGGATCGCGGTGATCTCGTCGCCCACTGCCGCGGGATATGAGGATTTTTGCGATCAGTTGAAAAATAACCACGGAGGTTTTGTTTTTTATACGAAACTATTTCCGGCAATTATGCAGGGCGACAGGAGCGAAGCGTCCATTATTACGGCGCTGGAGAAGGTGTACCAATACAGGGAATTGTTCGACGCCGTGGCAATCATCCGGGGCGGCGGGGCTTCATCTGACCTGAACTGCTTCGATTCTTACCTTCTTGCCACAAATGCGGCTCAGTTTCCGCTTCCGGTGATAAGCGGCATCGGGCACGAAAGAGATGTTACCGTACTGGATATAGTAGCCCATACCCGTGCGAAAACGCCTACGGCGGTAGCCGAGTTTTTTATTGCCCATCTCGCCAAAACGGCGACGGAACTTATTGATCTGGAAGAGAGAACGGTCTCTGAAAGTGAATCCCGGATGATGAAAGAACGTTCGGATCTTTTTTCATTATCCAGGGATTTGGTGCATCAATCCTCTCTCATGATACAGAGAGAAGTAGCTGTGGTACAGCAACTGTCGGATAAAATGAAATATGGAGTAAGGCGGCTGTTGCAGCATCAATCCCATGCACTGGAAAACAGGGCGCAATTCGTGCAGATGGTTTCCCCCATAAATATTCTTAAACGGGGTTATACCCTCACATTGAAGAACGGGAAAATTGTCGCTTCGTTGCATGATCTTTCTGTGGACGATGTAATTGAGACCCGTTTCAGCGACGGCTTTTCTACCTCCGTCATCACTAAAACAAAGAAGTCTGTGCCGTAATAGAAGAATTGTTTTCATAATCAACAAAAGAAAGTAATATGCAAAAAATGACCTATACCGAAGCCAAAAAAGAGCTTGAAACAATTGTCTCTGACATTGAATCGGGCGAGTTGGACGTGGACGCCCTTACGGAGAAAGTGAAAAGAGCGTCGGAATTGATCGCTTTTTGTAAGGAAAAGTTGACCAAAACCGATAAAGAACTTCAGAAAATATTAGATGACATTGAATGATCTCTGAAAAGAAACAAAGTGTGGTTATAGCGGCCGGTGGAAAAGGTTTCCGGGCGGGGGGAGAACTGCCTAAACAGTTTCAACCAATCGGAGGGGAACCTATGTTAATGCGCACTATCCGGGCATTTTACGATTATGATTACAGCATGCGTATCATCGTGGCGCTTTCTGAAGAGGCGCAACCATTGTGGGCGCGGCTATGCGAGGAATACCGGTTTACTATCCGGCACACAGTGGCGACCGGCGGAGAAACGAGATTCCATTCCGTGAAAAACGGATTAAAGGAAATTCCGGGGGAGGAAACCGTGGGAGTGCATGACGCTGCACGTCCCTTTGTGACGCCGGAACTGATAGGGCGATGCTTTGACGCTTCGTTTGAGAACCATTGTGGAGTGATCCCCGTAGTGGATGAGGCGAACAGTGTGCGTCAACTCACCGGAACCGGGAGCCGGATGCTCGACCGGAAACAGTTGAAGCTGGTGCAAACCCCGCAGGTCTTTCCTGCTTGGGAATTAAAAAAAGCATACGAGACCGGTTTCGATCCCTCTTTTACCGATGATGCATCGGTCGCGGAAAAATGGGGGATGGATATCCAATTGGTGGAAGGGGAGGAAACCAATATTAAAATTACCACTCCTTTCGATATGCTACTTGCCGGATACTACTGTCAATTGATGGCAAATCGATAGATTTCCTACTTTTTCTTTGTATCATGGTATAGAAAAATGGAACAATTTGAAAAATATTATTC
>JAISZV010000235.1 GCA_031284475.1 Proteiniphilum sp.
AGAAAAGGGAGAAAAACGATAAAAATTTCAAGCCTTCTCCTGAGTTGGCCATTGCAGGCATCTCATTGGATATGGACAAGGACGGCTGGAAAAAGGCAATCAAACAAGACACCCTGAAATGGGAGCAACTGAATGACTTTTCAGGCTGGAACTCAACAGTCGTGAAACAATATGGCATAGACGAAATTCCATATAACATACTGGTTGATAACAAAGGGAAAATCATTGCCCGGGGCATAAGGGGAGAAGAACTCGTTTCTAAACTGGATAGCTTGTTAAAGCGGAAAAAATAATTATGCTCGTAAAAGTATTCGGGGCGGCCGTACAGGGCATTGACGCCACCATTATTACCATCGAAGTAAACAGCTCGCGCGGCTGCATGTTCTATCTTGTCGGCCTGCCGGACTCTGCCGTAAAAGAAAGTCATCGCCGGATTATTTCGGCATTGCAGGTCAATGACTATAAAATGCCGACGAGTAATATTACCATCAACATGGCGCCGGCCGATATCCGCAAAGAGGGAGCAGCCTACGACTTGCCGCTTGCTATTGGCATGTTGGCGTCCAATGAAAAGATTGCTACGGAAAAGATACCACACTACCTGATGATGGGCGAGCTCAGTCTCGACGGGATGATCCAGCCGGTAAAGGGAGTGCTTCCCATTGCCATTCGCGCGAAAGAAGAACATTTCGAAGGAATTATCATCCCACAGCAAAATGCCAGGGAAGCCGCAGTCGTCGATGGGATCAAGGTCTTTGGCGTTACCCATATCAGGGAAGTTGTCGACTTCCTCAATGGTCAACGCGAGCTACAGGAAATCGTTGTAGACGCCCGAAAGGAGTTTTATACCCAACAAAACATTTTCGAACACGACTTCTCCGACGTGAAAGGGCAGGAAAACGTAAAAAGGGCGCTCGAGATAGCCGCAGCGGGCGGACATAACCTGATCATGATCGGCGCGCCGGGCAGCGGTAAATCCATGATGGCCAAAAGTCTGCCTTCCATCCTTCCGCCCTTATCGCTGGGAGAGAGTCTCGAAACAACCAAAATCCATTCCGTTGCGGGAAAGCTGAATGGGAACTCCTCGCTGATCTCCAAACGCCCGTTCCGCGATCCGCACCACACGATTTCGCCTGTGGCGTTGGTAGGTGGAGGCAATTATCCACAGCCTGGGGAAATCAGCCTCGCCCATAATGGCGTGCTCTTTCTTGATGAATTGGCCGAGTTCAACAGAAATGTGCTTGAAGTGCTGAGGCAACCGCTGGAAGATCGGAACATCACTATTTCGAGAGTAAAATGGAGCGTTGAGTATCCGGCCAGCTTTATGCTTGTGGCCTCGACCAACCCATGTCCGTGTGGCTACTATAACCATCCGACAAGAGATTGCGTCTGTACACAGGCGCAGGTACAGAAGTACCTGAACAAGATCTCAGGCCCATTGTTAGACCGCATTGATATACAGGTAGAGGTCGTACCGGTACTCTTTGAAAAGATCTCCAATGTCCGGCCTGCAGAACCGAGCGCATCAATCAGAGAACGGGTGATTGCCGCCAGATCCATACAAGAGGAACGCTTTAACCAACACCCGGGAGTCTACTGCAACGCCCAGATGAGCGGGAAACTACTGGGTAAGTATGCCAAACCGGATGAACAGGGATTAAATCTTTTGCGAAATGCAATGAACCGGTTAAATTTATCCGCCCGCGCATACGACAGAATACTGAAGGTAGCGCGTACCATAGCGGATCTTGAGGGACGCCAGTCGATACAGGCTTCGCATCTGGCCGAGGCCATCGGGTATAGAAATCTCGACAGGCAGGATTGGGCGGGGTAGAAACCGCGAAGCTTTAAACATCTGCCGGCATTTTCATTGTCTCGACTTGTGCACCCTCCCACCCTATCATTGCTTTCTTACGTGAGGGTCCCCACATATAGCCGCCAAAAGCCCCTGTTGATTGTATTACGCGATGGCATGGGATCAGAAAGGAGACCGGATTTTGTCCGATAGCCGTTCCGACTGCACGATTGGCGCCCGGATTTTCGATATACCGGGCAATATCTTTATATGTCACCAGGCTACCCATCGGTATCCTCAATAAAGCCTCCCATATTTTCATCTGAAATGCCGTACCTTTGATGTGTAGCTTTATTCCATTGAGTGCAGACCAGTCTTTTGTAAACACAAGGAGCGCTTCTTGTTGTATCCGGTCGGTCGTATTGACATAAACGGCGTTCGGGAATTTGCTTTTCAGTATATTCAAAACATCTGCTTCATTATCAACAAAGGCTATATAGCACACGCCTTTGGGGGTTGAAGCGATCAGGATCGTTCCAAACGGACTGTCCGTAAAAGTATAGTTGATGGTCAGGCTCTTTCCACCGTTTTTATATTCACCCGGTGTCATACCTTCGATCGTGACAAACATGTCATGCAATCTCCCTGTACCCGATAACCCCACTGCACAGGCGGCATCCGCCAACGGGAGTTTGCTTTCCCGCAAGATACGCTTGGCATATTCAACACTCGTATACTGCACGAATTGCTTGGGGCTTACCCCCGACCATTCGGTGAACATCCGCTGAAAATGGAATGGACTCAGATTTACATGAGCCGCCACTTTATTTAACGAAGGCTGTTCGCGGAAGTTTGCATCAATGTACTCAATTGCACACCTGATGCGATCAAAATCTATTTTCTGTTGGACATCCATTACGTACACCCGTTATTTTTTCAGGTTGGGACAAAGATATGCCATAAATAGAAGAAAGACAATCCGTTTCTTGCTTTTTCGCGTACCGGATAAATAATCTTCCGCTTATGTTATGATGATAACACGGTGGTTGTGTCTTGAAAACGCGGTCTTCTAACCTTTCCAATCACTGAATTCGAAGCTTAATTGCTCCCATAATCCTCTTTCCATGTCATTTCCGCCTTGTTCTTCTATGGGATGGGATACCGACAAACCAATCAAACGGATAGGGTGAGTGCTATACTGCACTTCCTTCAACAACTGTTTTGCCAACGGAAGT
>JAISZV010000339.1 GCA_031284475.1 Proteiniphilum sp.
GCAAATTATTTACGAGCAGTTTCATCGATGATTTCACAAGCGGTAATTTATCGGCGCTATCCATCGATCCCGACACGTCGATCAGGAAAACGAAATTGCTCGCCGGCAACGTCTCCGAAGGAATTTCCTTTGCTTTCACGCCGATGCGCAGCAGTTGATGCTTTTTATTCCAGGGGCAGGCCGTTGTTTCGGTAACGATCTTCACCGGATGCCCGTCCGCAGGTTGCGGGTAATTATAACTGAAATAGTTGATCATTTCTTCAATGCGCACCGCATCTTTGGGCGGCATTTGCCCCTGATTGATCATGCGCCGGATATTACCGTAGGAAGCGGCGTCCACATCGAGCGAAAAGGTGGATAACGGCTGTTTTACCGCCGGGAGAAAACGGTTTTCCTTGAAAGATCCGTATTCTTCGGTATTCGCTTCCCACACAACAGAAGGAAACATAGGGATCGCGGCTATGTCGGATTCGTTTATATCTCGTATCTGCACACCGGCAGCCTGTCCGTACGCTAATCCGGTCAGGTTTTCCTTTTTTTGTACTCCATAAGCAACGACAACCACTTCTTCCAATACAGCCAAATCCTGCCGTAAATACACTTCAATCCATTCACTCTTCACTTTTACTTCTTTTGATTTATACCCGATGTAGTGAAATTGCAATATTTCGCCTTTTCGGGTCTTGATGCTAAATTCACCGTTCATATCCGTTACCGTGCCTCCTGTTGCCTTTTTCTCCGCAACGATTACGCCGGACAACGGCATTTTCCCCTGAGCGTCATATACTTTCCCTTTCACTTCCATCTCCTGAGCGAAAACCGATAACGATACCATCGCTGCCAAGAGCGCCAAACCGATTTTTTGAATTGTTGTCTTCATACCTTTATTTATTAATTAATTTGATTCTATTAATCACTACTTGTTCTCTCTTTTCCACCTTATAGATACAATTGTACCCGAAATTCCATAAACGAACGAATAATTTTTTAATTTTGTAAGGCGTTTTTTATGAATGAATACGTAACGAATTGAAAAACAGGCGGGACATAACTCTACTATCGAACGACGAATTGTTTGCACTTTCTAAGAAAGAAGAACAACCGGCCTGTTTCGGCGAGTTGTATCGCCGTTATATCCCGATGGTGTACGGGTTATGCCTGAAATATCTCGGTAACGAAGACGATGCGCAGGACGCCGTGATGGATATGTTTGAAGAGGTTTCGAAAAAAATTAAACAATACGATATACAGAACTTCCATACATGGCTTTACAGTGTAACGAAAAACCATTGTCTGCTGCGCTTGCGGAAAGTAAAACAACCGTTTTTTGTAAATATTGACGATACGATTATGGAAAACGGCGATTTTTTTACTCTATTAGATAAAGAGAAGTCGTGTGAAGAAGAATCGGCATTGGCGTTGTGCATGAACGAATTGGGCGATGAACAGCGAAAGAGTATCGAATATTTTTATTACGAAAACAAATCGTATGCCGACATCGTTTCCATTACAGGATACACGCTCGAAAAGGTGAAAAGTTATATTCAGAACGGAAAACGGAATCTGAAAAACTGCATTACGCGGGTATTGAAGATGCTGTAATATTCCGTTAACGGTCGGTTATAATGCAATGGCCCGCAGGCAATAGTAAGGCTACGGGAGATAATGATAAACAATGTGAATTTAAAAGATTACATACGGGGACAACGACACGGAAAGGAAGCCAACCAATTGGAACGCAAAGCTATGGACGATCCTTTTCTACAAGACGCTATCGATGGGTACGATTCGGCGAAAGGAGACCATATATCCGTGATCGAAGATTTGGAAAAACGCCTCTCCTCTCCCCCGAAACGTATCGGTAGACGGGTGTGGATATGGGCTGCCGCGGCTGTGATCGTATTGCTTACAGGGATTCCCCTTCTGCTTCAACTAACCGGGACGAAGGAGGAGATTACCGTTGCTTCATCCGACGTCATTCACCATGAAGAAGAAAGCGCAATCCTTTTACTCCAAGAAGATACAATATTGGTTGCCGGTCATCTCGAATTGAAAAAAAAGTCACCCGGAGAAGCGCCTCGTGAAATAATTGAAACGGTTGAAAAAGATAAAGGTATTGAGATAGCCGACGAAAATATTGAGATGATTGAAAAAGATATTGAGGCGGTTGAAGAAATTGAAAGCGTTCCGGATAAAGAGAGCCAACTATCAACGGTTCAGCCTATAACGGAAGAAACGCTTCTTAGAGAACCTCAAAAAGAGATTACGGGAGTATTGACCGGCCAAACGGCGGGGATTAACGCCTTACAACACGAGCAGGATAAAAATATACGTGATGAGGGAATATATACATCAAGCGCACAACCGGACAAAATATTGGTTTCCGGACGGATAGTAGATGAAACCGGCGAGCCGATTACTGGCGTTACGATCAATATTCCGAATACCCTAACCGGAACCATTACCGATACGGCGGGCAATTTTCATTTACTTATCCCGAAAGACGAACAGAAAACGCTTATAGCCTCCTATATCGGCATGAAAAAATCCGATATACCATTAAAAGAAAATACGGGCGACATCATGATGAAAGCGGATGATATGGCTTTGAGTGAAGTTGTTGTAGTCGCATACGGAACGCAGAGAAAAAAATCCCTAACCGGTTCGGCGTTGAAAGTAAAAAAGGAAACAGACCGCGTTTATGCGGAGGCCGGCGCATCCGGAAGAGGTTCCGTTTCGGGCGAAGATGACGCGGAAACATTCGGCGAAGAGAAATTCAGGAAGTATTTCACCGAAAATTATGATAAAAACATTTGCGCGGGACAAAAAATCACTATTGTTGTTGAATTTTTTATCGATCCTTTAGGGCGCCCCGGCAATATCAACGTCAAAGAAAACCCCTGCCCCGCATTGGAAAACGAAATAAAAAGGCTTTTGCTCGGCTCTCCACTCTGGTCGAAAACAAACAGGAAAGTAACTTTACAAATTGAACTTCCCTAAAAAGACCGATCCGCCACGCAATGTAACGGATCGACCTGATTTATATGTACAATACGCCTAACCGCCTAATTTCGGATATTCGGAGATTCCAACCCGTATCCTTTCCGTTTGTCTTCCGCTTTCAGTAAGATGGCAACGACCAGCGCCAGCACGCCAAAACCGGTAAAGATCAACATGGGCAAGGTATAGTCGTAGGTATTTACCGTAAGTCCGTTACGGAGGGTCTGTCCGGTAACACAATATTTTTCGAGCGTCCAACCGATCAACAAAGGGACTCCGGCCAATCCCCAGTTCTGCACCCAGAAGATAAGGGAATATGCGGTACCCAACCGTTTTTCGGGAATTATTTTGGGCACTGAGGGCCACATGGCCGAGGGAACCAAAGAGAAAGCGATCCCCAGCACCACAACCAGCGCCATCGCAAAGATCCAGCTATTCAAACCCGGTATGGAGAAGAGCGCATGTACTACTATTAACAGTAATGAACCGATAATCATAATGGTAGCTCCTTTTCCTTTTCTATCGTAAATTCCTCCGAACAGGGGAGTCAGCAATATATTCCCGAAAGGCAGTAACATAGGTATCATCCCGGCCAGGTTTTCCTCCACGCCGAATTTATTCACCATCAAGTCGGTCGCGTATTTCAGGAAAGGAAAAACAGCAGAATAGAACAAAACGCACAGGATAGCGATATACCACCATCCCCTGTTAGTTAATATCTTCCCTATATCCGATATTTTAAATTCATCTTCCGGATTCTTTTCTTCCGCCGCATCCGTGGCTTCCGATGCATCCAGCTTCCTGTCCATCACCATATAGGCGAAGAAAGCGATCAACCCGATACACAGGCCTATCAACGCGACTAATACCGGGCGGGAGACGTTGATAACGCCTGTCGCTTTTGCAATCGGCACGGAAAATCCCAGCGCCAGTGCAGTACCGATCCGGGCCATGGCCACCTGCATTCCCATGGCGGTCGCCAACTCTTTCCCCTTGAACCATTTCACGATGATTTTCGACACGGTAATACCTGCGACTTCCACTCCCACGGCAAAGACGGCAAAGCCGATACTGGCCCAGAAAACCTGCGCATCCAGTCCAAACAGGGTCATCCCCCGTAACGACTCCGTAGATACGGCCCAATATTTGAGCGCCGTCCCGACGACCATCACCAAAGCAGCTCCCAAACCCGTAAGCCTTACGCCCAGTTTGTCGAGGATAATTCCTCCAAAGATAAGCATCAATAGAAAGATGTTGAACCATCCGTATGAGCTGGTAAATGTACCGTACTCGGCGCGGCTCCAGCCGAACTGCACCTCCAGCAGGCCGGCCAACGGCGCCATAATATCCGTTAAAAAATATCCGCACATCATTGTGAAAGAGACAATGAAAAGCGCCGACCACCTTGCCGTAGCAGAATCCCTGAGCGATTTTTTGATTTTTTCTACCATTTTCCGTTTTTGTATTTATCCGTTATTCTTTTTCCATAGCCGGTACCTGTCCCTACAAACCACCTGCAACTATTCTTTATTGGCGATCAAGCAGTTTCGGGCGGTTTTTGAAAAACGCCGGCTCCGTTTTATTCCGAAACTGCAAATATAATCAATCTTCTCAATAATTCGGGCTTCTTATATTTTTATACATCACAATATCTTTATTATCATTCCATCAACCGCGCTTCAAGTACCTGGTTGACGGAGAAATTTTCAAGGCCGAGGTAGTAAGCGGCAGTCTCTACCAACGCTTCCACCGGCACAAGGCCAATCACTTCGGCGCCTACCACGGGCACTCCGTAACGTTGCGCTTCAATACGCACCAGTTCATGGGCCTGGTAGATCGCCGTTTGGGTGTAGTCGGTCAGGTTCATCGACACCTGCGTGACGCCGCGATCTTCCAACGCTATGCCCATCGCTTTGCAAAACCGCAATCCCCCGCCGGTATGCCGCACTTTTTTACTGATGGCGACCGCGATCTCCAGATTATTTGTGCCCAGATTCACATTATAAGCCACCAACGGCGTCCGTGCGCCGATAGCCACAGCCCCGGCCGTGGGATGCGGTTCCGAAGGGCCGAAGTCGGGCGTCCATTCCGGTTGTTTCATCTTATCGGCCAACCCCTCAAATTCGCCTTTACGAACGGCGGAGAGATTTTCGCGATGTATTGCCGAAGCCGATTTTTCGTAGAGATAGACCGGAATACCGAATCTCTCCCCTACTGTTTTCGCTACCTCTTTAGACAAAGCCACCGCCTCTTCCATCGTCACATTTTTAACCGGGATAAACGGCACGACATCCACCGCTCCCATGCGGGGGTGCTGTCCGTGGTGTTGTGTAAGGTCAATCAGTTCCACCGCCTTCCCTATCGCTTCGATCACTGCGTTTTTCAAGGCTTCCGGTTCTCCCACGACGGTAATCACCGACCGGTTATGATCGGCGTCTCCGCTGTAATCCAACAGTTTTACGCCCTCTTTACCGCGGAATACATCCGCTATTTCCTCAATTTTCCGTTTGTCGTGTCCCTCGCTGAAATTGGGCACACATTCCATTATTTTATCCATATCTGAATCCTATCCTTTTAAATTAACAGAGCGACGGGCAATTAGCGTTCCGTTTCTTTTGATAATTCCGGATTTGCGGGATGTAAAGTATTCTCTAATTTGGTAATATAAAAGCAAGAAGTAGTGAAAAAGTTTCTGATATACCTGAGATGTGAAATTAAAGCAGGTAATTTTCGCGGCTTAAGATTGAATTTTTGTTTATAATGCGGGTTTATCAGCCATAAACATCTATTAACCGGAATATAGTTGTTGCTCTTCAAAAGTCTCTCAAATTTTTCTATTGAAACTCTACACATCTTTATATCTATCAATTCATCAACGCACGATTGTTGTTCTCCGAAAGAATAAAGTAACCGGCGATATATAGATAAAGGTAAAAGATGGAAAAAAGGCAATTTTGAACAAAACTTGTTTCTACAAATTTGTTGATGACCGCCAAAAGGCATTTGCCACGCAGGGAATCTCCAAAAAATAATGCCGCTATTTGCAACAAATTGTTGAAGGTGTTTCAAAAATTCATCTTTACGTCTAATATGCTCTATCACATCATGTACCAGAACAATATCATACTTTTCACCCCCGTTCGCGTTATCCAATTCAAAGAAGTCAATTGAAACAAATTTAGCCTTGATATTCATTGATTCATAAAACGATTTAGCCTCTGCAATCCTTTGCTCCGAACGGTCAATTCCTGTTACGTTACAGCCGATTTCGGCAAAAGGCAATAAATTACCGCCCTCTCCGCATCCAACTTCAAGAACGTTGCAACCATCGTTTATGGTATAATATTTTCTTACATAATCAATGTAAAACTCCCTTGAGGTATCGGCCAGTTCGGTGAAATAACGTAATCGATCCAAATGTCTTTCCTGCATACGTACGGCGTTTTATATATTTCAACTATACTATGAATACCGGTCAATTTACCGGGTACTCATTAATCAGCAAAAGTACATGAAAATCTTACGGTTTCCAAGCGCGCGCAGACGAAAAAAAGTTTTTGCACATCGGAAATTCTGAGTAAATTTGTTCTCAACATTGAGTAAAATCGCTATATATGTACGAACGTTCTTATTTAAAGACGGTTAAATTGAGGATAGAAGAGCCGAGAAAGTTTATTCAGGTAATTTTCGGGCCTCGCCAGGTGGGTAAAACAACTATGGTAAACCAATTATTACCCAAGTTATCCATACCCTATGTAAGCGAATCGGCAGACGCCGTTTCAGCCGCTAATTCCGCATGGCTGATGCAAGTTTGGGAGACGGTCAGATTGAAAATGAAGGCTTCCGGCGCTTCAGAATATCTTCTCGTGATTGATGAAATACAAAAGATTGATAACTGGAGCGAAGTCGTCAAACGGGAATGGGATAAAGACGCCCGCGAAAAAATAAATATCAAGGTTATCTTATTGGGGTCTTCCCGCCTTCTTATTCAGAAAGGATTAACCGAGTCGTTAGCCGGACGTTTTGAGACATTTTATCTCGGACACTGGTCGTTTGCCGAAATGGAGGCGGCTTTTGGCTGGTCTGTTGAGCAGTATATTTATTTCGGAGGATATCCGGGATCAGCTTCTTTGATTGAGGATGAAGAACGTTGGAAAAACTACATAAAAGACTCACTTATAGAGACAAGCATCTCTAAAGATATACTAATGTTGACTCGCGTGGATAAACCGGCATTGCTGAAACGACTGTTTGAATTAGGTTGCTTGTATTCAGGACAGATTCTTTCATATACCAAAATTACCGGACAGCTACAGGATGCAGGTAATACGACTACGCTGGCAAACTATCTTAAATTATTAACCGATTGCGGCTTGTTAGGCGGATTGGAAAAATATGCCGGAAACGTAATTCGTCAAAGGTCGTCCAGTCCGAAATTCCAGGTATATAATAATGCGCTTCTAACTTCGCAGGACGACGAAACTTATGCGGCTGCAATCGTGAATCCCAGGTTGTGGGGTAGATTGGTAGAATCGTCTGTGGGCGCTCATTTACTTAATCATGCCATCTCCGAAAGGTACAATCTCTATTACTGGCGGGAAGGTAATCATGAAGTAGATTTCATCCTTGAAAAAAGGGATAAAATCGTTGGATTGGAAGTAAAAAGCGGCGTCGGCGCAAATAATGCAGGAATGGGAGTATTTAAAGAAAAATTTCATCCCGGTAAAATGCTCTTAGTTGGTACGGGCGGGATTCCTTATGAGGAATTTTTGACTATTAATCCGAAAGATATTTTTTGATATTAAACCACCACTTTCTAAGAAAAGCGCTCAAACTCCACTCGCCAAAGTATCTGCTTCCGAATTTGTAACAAAACTCAAGAAAGATTTTGTAAATCTGTAAATCTTTTTTTACCTTTGCCTTACAAAGTTAGGAATTATGTGTTATTTTTAATATATTATTACTCTCAACTCCGGAAGCCGGAATTTCCCGTCTTTTTTTTGAACAAAGTGCAAAACCGTCCCCGAACCTTCAGGGATACTTGCGGCATCTACCGCAAATGCGCCGGAGCTTTCAAACAGACTTGCGGCGTCTGCCGCAAATGCGCCAGAGCTTTCAAACAGACTTGCGGCGTCTGCCGCAAATGCGCCGGAGCTTTCAAACAGACTTGCGGCGTCTGCCGCAAATGCGCCAGAGCTTTCAAACAGGCTTGCGGCATGTACCGCAAATGCGAACGAGCCTTCAAACAGACTTGCAGCATCTGCCGCAAACGCGCCGGAGCCTTCAAACAGACTTGCGGCATGTACCGCAAACTTACCGGGATATTCAAACCAACTAAAATAATATACTATGAGTACAATTATTATCCGTTTTTCTTACGAACATCTGCGTAACGAAAACCATGTGGAATTTCATGCCAATTTCAATGCTTTGGTAACCCGCTACACGCCCGAAACGTTGGGCATAAAAGCGCTCTACGACGTGTACAAACCCCTGACCGCCGACGAGGAGGA
>JAISZV010000361.1 GCA_031284475.1 Proteiniphilum sp.
ACGGCTGGACAGCATTAATGTATGCATCACACAGAGGCCATACCGAAACGGCGAAACTCTTGATAGAAAAAGGCGCGGAGGTGAACGCCGTCAGGAAGGACGGTGGGACAGCATTGAAGTCTGCATCATCCAAGGGTTATACCGAAATTGTGAATTTACTGAAAGCAAAAGGCGCAAGATAGTCGCCGCCCTTATTTTCAGCAATCACAGTTCGGACGGCAAACAGAGTAAAAATGGGACTATTCGATTTATTAAAAAAAGAAAACTCGCCTTCTCCGGAAAAACTGATAAGGGCGGCAATGCAAGGAGATGTAATACAGGTAAAATTGCTGCTGGAAAAAGGTGCAAATGTGAACGCTGCCGACAAGGGCGGCTTTACGGCATTGATATCTGCATCATGCAACGGTCATACCGAAACAGCGAAACTTTTGATAGAAAAAGGAGCGGATGTGAACGCTGCCAATGAGTACGGGCAAACGGCATTGATATGTGCATCAGGCATCGGTCATACCGAAACGGTGAAACTGTTGATAGAAAAAGGAGCAAGAGAGTAGCCGCTCTTATATCCCAATCATAAAAATCACAGATCAGACAGTAAACGAGGTATAAACAGTCAGGAATTAAAAGTAAATGAATAAAAGGCTGCTTTTTAAGCGGCTTTTTTTGTTGCATCGTCAAAAAGAGCTATCTTTGCGGCGTATTGTTTTAAGGGAATTTTTAAGAAAACCGAAGTAATTATCAGCAAATTTTCAAAGGCAAACATTTCAATTATGGAGTCTAACATAAAAAGCGTGGGCGTTCTCACCTCAGGGGGCGATGCGCCGGGTATGAATGCCGCCATCCGTGCGGTAACGCGCGCCGGAATATTCAACGACATGAAGGTGTACGGAATTTACAGAGGATATAAAGGACTGATCTCGGACGAAATAGTAGAATTTAAAACCAACAGTGTAAGTAATATCATCCAGCAGGGGGGAACTATACTGAAAACGGCCCGTTCGTCGGAGTTCAAGACCGAAGAGGGCCGCAGGGCCGCTTACGAAAACATGCGGAAGCATGGCGTAGAAGCGCTGGTTGTGATCGGCGGCGACGGTTCCCTCACGGGCGCCGGCATCTTCGCCAATGAATATAACATTCCCATCGTAGGGCTTCCCGGCACCATCGACAACGACCTGAACGGCACCGATACAACAATAGGATACGACACGGCGCTGAATACCATCATGCAATCGATGGACAAAATACGCGATACGGCCACTTCGCACGAGCGTCTGTTTTTTGTGGAAGTGATGGGGCGTAATTGCGGTTACCTGGCGCTCAACAGCGCTATTGCTTCGGGAGCCGAAGCGGCGATTATCCCGGAAATAAGTATTGAAAAAGACCAGTTGGGCGAACTCATTGAGCAGGGTTTCCGTAAATCGAAAAGCAGCAGTATGGTGCTTGTCACCGAAAGCGAAGTAACCGGGGGAGCCTTGAAATTGGCAGAACGGGTAAAGACGGAGTACCCCCAATACGATGTACGCGTCTCCATACTCGGCCACCTGCAACGCGGCGGGTCGCCTACGGCGCAAGACCGCATCCTCGCAAGCCGCATGGGGATTGCGGCCATACAGGCGTTAATAGAAAATCAACGGAATGTGATGATCGGCATCCGGGAAAACGAAATCGTCTATGTCCCGTTCAAGAGGGCTATAAAAAAAGACAGGGAAATCAGCGAGGAGATGCTGGAGGTATTGCGTATCTCCTCCATCTGACGATAGCTCCTTTATTCGCATCCTCCGAAAAATAAATATGCATTTTTATTCTTTTTTTATGATTGAAAAGATGTACATTTGCAGTCGGATTTTCAGATATAACAAGAAATAATTATTGAAAAATTTCCGATACACCCACAAGAAAAAATAAAATAATCGTATGAAGATTACACACATCGAGCACATTGGGATAGCCGTAAAGAGCATTGAAGAACAACTCCCTTATTACGAAGGGGTTTTGGGCCTGAAATGTTACAATATTGAGACAGTAGAAGATCAAAAGGTAAAAACCGCATTTTTCATGGTGGGACAAACCAAGATCGAGTTACTGGAACCGACCGGTGAAGAGAGTACAATCGCCAAGTTTATTGAAAAAAGAGGCGAAGGAATACATCACATCGCCTATGCCACGGAAAATGTAAACGGAGCTTTGAAGGAACTGGAAAGCAAAGAGGTACGATTGATAGACCGGGAATCTCGCGCCGGCGCCGAAGGATTGCGCATCGCTTTCCTGCATCCCAAATCTACCGGCGGCGTCCTCACCGAACTGTGCGAACATCCCGAATAACCCGGGAAAAATAGAAAATTTTTACATCAAATGCGGAAACTTATTTCGTTTTAAATTAACAATTTTATATGAGCAACCAACTCGAAAAAGTAAAAGAGCTTATTCAACTGCGTGAAACAGCTCGTTTAGGAGGTGGCGAAAAGAGAATCGAGTCGCAACACCTCAAAGGAAAATACACGGCGCACGAAAGACTTGACATGCTTCTTGACGAAGGAAGTTTTGAAGAGTTCGACATGTTCGTGGAACATCGTTGCCACAACTTCGGAATGGAAAAAAACCAATTCCTGGGAGACGGAGTGGTAACAGGTTACGGAACTATTTACGGACGGCTTGTCTATGTATTTGCACAAGACTTCACCGTTTCCGGCGGTTCTTTGTCTGAAATGCATGCGCAAAAGATCTGCAAAGTAATGGATCAGGCAATGAAAATGGGCGCGCCCGTTATCGGCATTAACGACTCCGGCGGCGCGCGCATCCAGGAAGGGATCAACGCATTGGGCGGTTATGCCGAAATATTCCAGCGCAATATCCTGGCGTCGGGTGTAATTCCTCAAATATCGGGTATCTTCGGCCCCTGCGCCGGAGGAGCCGTTTACTCCCCTGCCCTCACCGACTTTATCATCATGACCCAGGGAACTTCCTACATGTTCCTCACCGGCCCGAAGGTAGTAAAAACCGTAACGGGAGAAGACGTTACCCAGGAGCAACTGGGAGGAGCCTTAGTGCACTCTTCCAAATCGGGCGTTTCCCAATTCCAGGTACAGACCGAAGAAGACGGAATGAAACTGATCCGCCAACTGCTCGGCTATATTCCGCAAAACAACCTGGAAGAAGCGCCCCTGCAATCCAACGATGACCCAATCGACAGGCTGGATGACGGACTCAACGATATTATCCCCGACAATCCCAGCAAACCATACGATATGTATGAGGTGATCGGCGCTATCATCGACAAAGGAGAATTTCTGGAAGTGCATGCCGATTACGCAAAAAATATAATTGTAGGCTTTGCCCGTTTCAATGGAGTATCGGTTGGTATTGTGGCCAACCAGCCTAAATACCTTGCCGGTGTGCTCGACATCAATGCTTCGCGCAAAGCGGCCCGTTTTGTCCGTTTCTGCGACGCTTTCAATATACCGATTGTCTCTCTGGTGGATGTGCCCGGCTTCCTTCCCGGAACAGGACAGGAATACGGCGGCGTAATCACCCACGGCGCCAAGTTGCTGTATGCTTACGGCGAAGCTACCGTACCGAAAATAACCGTTACCCTGCGCAAATCTTACGGCGGAGCGCATATCGTGATGAGTTGCAAGCAACTCCGGGGCGATATAAACTACGCCTGGCCCACCGCAGAAATTGCCGTTATGGGAGCCGACGGGGCGGTAGAAGTGCTTTACAGCAAAGAAATCTCCGCAGAGAAAGATCCCGAAAAAATGGCCGCGGTAAAAAACGAAAAGAAAAAAGAGTACGACGATCTCTTCACCAACCCGTATGTAGCTGCACGCTACGGATATATAGACGATGTGATTGAGCCGCGAAACACCCGTTTCCGCGTCATTCGTGCATTGCAGCAACTGCAAACCAAAAAATTGCAGAACCCGCCCAAGAAGCACGACAATCTACCTCTTTAAAAGCAATTGAATATGAGAAATTATACAATAGCATTATTTCTTTTCACCGCGGTACTGTTCTTCTCCGGATGTAAATCCAAACAAAAGAACCCAGCCTGGGTTATCAACGAAATCATGGTCGTCAACGAGAACGGCTATATGGATGATTTCGGAAAACGGAACGGGTGGATCGAAATATATAACAATTCGGCAAAAACGCAGAACCTGGGAGGACGATACCTCACCAACGACCGTAATAATCCGAAAAAATACCCTATTCCCCGGGGAGACGTCCTCACGAAAATCCCTCCGCACCAGCATGCTCTTTTCTGGGCGGACGACGAACCTTTCAACGGGACGTTTCATGTGAGCTTCAAACTCGATCCCTCGAAAGAGAACTATATCGCGTTGTATGATAACGACGGGAGAACATTGCTGGATGAGATAGTGATCCCGGCAGTAGTGCCGACCAACCAAACCTACGGTTATTTGCAGGATGGCATAAAATATGATGGGGAAGGCAACAACCTCGCCACTCTTCTTGAGAGGGTAACCCCCAGTAGTAATAACGCCATTCTGGAAGAAAACCCCAAAGTGGTAAATCTCCAGGAAACCGACACATGGGGCGGGATGCTTACCATTACTTCTATGCTTGTGGTGTTCTGCGCACTGATCGGTTTGTATTTCTTCTTCAAATTATCCGGGAACATAGCCAAAAGAATGTCGGAAAGGCAAGTGGCAAAAAGCGGTACGCTTTCGGCAATAAGGAGCCACACCCACTTATCCGGCGAAGTGCTGGCCGCAATCTCCGTCGCCATTCACGAGATGAGGGAAGATCAACACGATATGGAATCTACAATCCTCACCATTCAGCATGTAAAGAGAAACTACTCTCCCTGGAATGCCAAGCGGCAGTCGTTAAGAGAATTACCGAAGTAGAAAAAAGTTTAGGTTCTGAAATATTCCATATACAGAAATAAAAAAAATAAAATGATTATATGAAAGAGTTCAATTATAAAATCAACGGAGCTCCCTACAGGGTAGTGGTTACCAAATCGGACAACGAATTAGTGGAACTTGAAGTGAACGGTACGCCCTACACGGTTGAGATGACGCCCAAAGTAAAAAAAACGAAAACAGTAATACAACGTCAGAGCGCGCCCTCAGGGCCTACGCCGCAGAGCGCGTCTACTCCCCTCGTAACAAAACCCTCCGGCCTTACCGGGAAAAATACCATCCAATCCCCGCTTCCGGGTATCATATTAGATATTCGCTGCAAGGTGGGCGACCCCGTAAAAAAAGGGCAAACACTCATGATTCTCGAAGCGATGAAGATGGAAAATAACATCCTTGCCAACGGAAGCGGAAAAGTAACGGAAATTCTTGTTCAAAAAGGGGATTCGGTTCTCGAAGGGGCCGATCTTGTAGTCATCGAATAAAATCCGGGATCGAGTATGAACACACTATTATCATTAACAGACAATCTACGGACATTCTGGGGCTATACAGGGTTTGCCAATGCCGAAACGGGACATATAATCATGATTCTCGTGGGGCTTATCTTTATTTACCTTGCCATAAAAAAGGAATATGAACCCCTCCTGTTGATCCCTATCGGATTCGGTATCCTCATCGGAAATATCCCTTTCAATGAGGCCGCCAACCTGCAAGTAGGGATTTATGAAGAAAACTCCGTTCTCAATATCCTGTATCAGGGTGTGGTACAAGGGTGGTACCCACCGTTGATCTTCCTCGGTATCGGGGCTATGACAGACTTCTCTTCTTTGATAGCCAACCCTAAGTTGATACTGGTTGGAGCAGCGGCTCAATTCGGGATTTTCGGGGCCTATATAATCGCCTTGCAAATGGGATTTGTTCCCAACGAAGCGGGATCAATCGGGATTATTGGCGGGGCGGACGGCCCTACCGCTATCTTTACCACATCGAAACTCGCGCCGCATCTGTTGGGGGCAGTAGCCATCTCGGCCTACTCCTATATGGCCTTGGTGCCTGTGATACAACCTCCCTTTATGCGGTTGCTGACGACAAAAAAAGAACGGGTTATCAAGATGAAAACGCCTCGTGTGGTTTCACAAACGGAAAAAGTACTGTTTCCCATTATGGGGTTATTGCTGACTGCGTTTCTGGTACCCTCCGGGCTTCCCTT
>JAISZV010000013.1 GCA_031284475.1 Proteiniphilum sp.
GTATCGCCCCCGCTTTCTATAATGATTTCATCACCTCTTTTCCTCCGGCGAAGGTGCTTTTTAACCAGACTTACCGCATTCTGGCGCAGTCGGATGCCGCCTTGGTAACATCGGGCACGGCTACGCTGGAAACGGCCCTACTCAATGTGCCCCAAGTGGTATGCTACCGGACGCCGACGCCGCGCCTTACTTACTGGGTTTTCAGGCACGTTCTTCATACCCCTTATATTTCCCTGGTGAACCTGATATGCGGCCGCCAGGTTGTGAAAGAGTTGTTCGCCCGTTTTTTTACGGTAGATAATATCCGCAAAGAATTGAAACAGATACTCCATGTACAGAGCTACCGGCAGAATATGCTCGATAATTACGAAGATATGCGGCGAATACTAGGCGGCCCCGGCGCGTCGGAACGTGCTGCCGCGATCATTTATGCGCAGGCGAGCCGGACGTGACGGATATGCAAATGACAAATGTAAAAACATAAACACCAAAATAAATTATTCAAATGAAAGTAGGTATTCTTACTTCCGGCGGCGATGCGCCCGGAATTAATGCTACTATACGTGGCGTAGGTAAAGCGGCCATCAATAATTATGGCATGGAGGTGATCGGTATTCAGAACGGTTTTTCCGGATTACTGTACAAGGATGTTGTGGCGCTTACCGATCCGTCCCTTTCGGGAATCCTGAATATGGGCGGAACAATCCTGGGTACGGCGCGGGAGAAGGTGTTTCGCAAAATGATCACCTCTCCCGACGAGAAGGACAGGGAACAGATCAAGAATGCCTATAATGAGTTGGAGCTTGATTGCTTAGTTTGTATCGGCGGAAACGGCACGCAGCGCACCACCTGGATGCTTTCGGAACTGGGGCTGAACGTAGTGGGAATCCCCAAAACCATTGATAATGACGTTTACGGAACAGATGTGACCTTTGGATTCGATACGGCGGTGAATATCGCCACCGAAGCGATTGACAGGCTTCACTCCACGGCCAGCGCACATCGCCGTGTGATGGTGATCGAACTGATGGGACACCATGCCGGATGGATTACGCTCCACGCAGGGATGGCCGGCGGTGCGGATATTATCCTGCTGCCGGAATTGGGATATAATATGAAAGTGGTCATCAGCAAGATCAATCAACGGATGGAGATGGGAAAAGCCTATTCTATCGTAGCCGTAGCGGAAGGGATTGAATTGCCGGTCAAAGAACGTCCTGCGATCTATTTTGCCCGTGAAATAGAGGCGCAGACCGGATATGAAACCCGCGAGACCGTGCTCGGCTATATTCAGCGAGGAGGCTCGCCGTCGCCATACGACAGGAATCTCGGTACGCTGCTTGGCGGACATGCCGCCGAACTGATTCATGAAGGAAAATTCGGACGGATGGTGGCCAAGATCGGCACCGACATCACCGATGTGCCTCTGTCGGAAGTGTCGGGTAAATTACGGTTAGTTACGCCGGATAATCAACTGGTGGCCCAGGGTAAACGAATGGGGATCTCTTTCGGCGTCGGGTAAGAGAGGTTGTGTATTGTGAATCCGGTCACTCGTTATCAGGGGTAATAATAGGGCGATCCTGTTTATTTATCCGTCTCGGAAGTTTCGTTTTTTGTCGTTTCAATGAGCGCCTCTTGCAGCTCGTTGCTTTCGCGTAACTTTTTGATTGCTACTTTTGCCGCCATCTGGTGGGATTCCTTTTTCGAATACCCTTTTCCTGAGCCGATTTCTGAGCCTCCCACCTTCACGCAGGAGAAAAACACCGGGTTATTTTGCGCATCATAGGTGGATTCCGTCACCTCGAAGTTGACGTCCACCTTGTTTTTTTGTCCCCACTCAATAAGTCTCGATTTGAAGTCAACCTCGCTTTTCAGCACCTTGTCGATATTCAGGTGTTGCTTGATAAGCGTTTCAAACACGAATCTTTTGGCCACCCGGTATCCCTGGTCGAGATATATGGCGCCGATAATGGCTTCCAAAGCATCGCCGTATATATTGGTGTTATGCGCCAGGTTGCGGGTAGATGAGACAATCAACTTATTAAGGCCCAGGTTTATGGCCAGTTTGTTAAGCGTTTCTCTCTGTACTATGCGCGAGCGCGTACTGGTGAGAAATCCTTCCTTTTTGTGCTCGAAATCTTTATAAAGAATATCGGCAACGATGGCGTCCAGGATAGCGTCCCCTAAAAATTCGAGCCGTTCGTTATTCACCCATCGCCCGTTTTCCAACCGGATGGACGAAGAACGGTGAGTCATGGCTTCTTTATAGAGATTTATCCTGTCGGGATAGAATCCCAGTATATTATAAAACGAGAGGTAAGGCTCTTTGCCTCTGTGCGGTATAGCCTTGATCCTCTTTATGAGTTTTCTAAACACACTATTTGTCAAATTGCTTGAGAATTACACTTGCGTTGTGTCCCCCAAAGCCAAAAGTATTAGATAACGCAGCTCTTATCTTCCTTTTTTGAGCTTTGTTGAATGT
This sequence comes from Proteiniphilum sp., assembly GCA_031284475.1. Taxonomy (GTDB): domain Bacteria; phylum Bacteroidota; class Bacteroidia; order Bacteroidales; family Dysgonomonadaceae; genus Proteiniphilum. The sequence goes on from JAISZV010000013.1 coordinate 2,483, forward strand.
AAAATTCAGATTGTAATCAATCTCCGGATCATTATCTCCCTCCTCATGATTGATGGTGGGAGGAACTATCTGATCCCTGATTGCCATGATGGTGAACATTGCTTCTATAGCGCCTGCACCTCCCAGAAGATGGCCGGTCATCGATTTGGTGGAACTGATATTCAGTTTGTAGCTGTGTTCGCTGAATACGTCGAGGATGGCTTTCACCTCCGAGATATCTCCTACAGGCGTAGATGTTCCGTGTACATTGATGTAGTCTATTTCATCCGGGCTCATTTCGGCGTCTTCCAGCGCATTCCGCATCACTAATTTGGCTCCCAGCCCTTCGGGATGGGACGCTGTGATGTGGTGTGCGTCGGCCGACATGCCGCCGCCGACCACCTCTGCATAGATGGTAGCTCCGCGTGCCAGCGCATGGCCCAACTCCTCAAGAATGAGCGACGCTCCGCCTTCTCCAACCACAAACCCGTCGCGGCTGGCGCTGAAAGGACGTGATGCTGTGAGCGGGGAGTCGTTGCGGGTGGACAGCGCATGCATGGCATTGAACCCTCCCACTGCCGAGGGACTGATAGTTGCTTCGGCTCCACCTGTTACAATGGCATTGGCTTTACCCAAACGAATAAGATTGAATGCATCGACAATTGCATTTGTAGAGGAAGCGCACGCAGATACGGTTGCGTAGTTGGGGCCTCTCAGTCCATAAATCATAGAGATATGCCCGGCAGCAATATCCGCTATCATTTTCGGAATGAAAAAGGGATTGAATCGCGGCCCTTTGTCCATGTTCGTATAGTAACTTCCAACTTCCTCTTCAAATGTTCTTATTCCTCCGATTCCGGCAGAAAAAATAACCCCGATACGGTCTTTGTCCTCTTTATCGAGATCAAACCCTGAGTCTTTCATCGCTTCTTTGGCTGCGTAGATGGCCAACTGGGCGTACCGGTCGTATTTTCTGGATTCTTTACGGTCGAACAGATCGCCCGGATCGAAATTTTTCACTTCGCAGGCAAACTGCGTTTTGAAAAGCGATGCATCAAAATGAGTAATAGGCCCGGCTCCGCTCTTACCCTCCAAGGCGTTCTTCCACGTGGTTTTCACGTCGTTTCCAATGGGGGTAATCGCTCCCAGGCCTGTTACTACTACTCTCTTTAACTCCATGAAAATGGATTATTTTGCGTGTTGTTCTACGTAAGAAATGGCGTCACCAACCGTAGAGATTTTCTCAGCCTGATCGTCCGGAATTGAGATGTTGAATTCTTTTTCAAATTCCATGATCAATTCTACCGTATCAAGAGAGTCTGCTCCCAAATCGTTGGTGAAGCTTGCGGTTTCAGTTACCTCAACTTCTTCAACACCCAATTTATCGACAATGATCGATTTTACTCTTTGTGCTACTTCAGACATAACTTTCGAATATTAATTAATAAATAGAAAAAATTTATCCTTAAATTTGCGATGCAAAGTAACACAAATTTTCTCGAACTGTGCAAGCTTTTGCT
>JAISZV010000185.1 GCA_031284475.1 Proteiniphilum sp.
ACCGGATTATAGAACGGAAAATCTGTCTTCCGGTAGCTACCCTTAGGTATATCCCTTACCCAGAACTCCCTGCAATCGTCATCCCAGGGACGCCAATATACCTGATACATGGATGTACAAGTAGTTACTTTGAAAGGCACGCATATATGGTATACTTCTATAATATCGGCATTTGCCTGCAATACTCTGTCTACATATGCAACCGTTTCATTGTATTGTACTTCATAGTCCATATAAAACACGCCGATCTTCCTGTTCAGATTGTTTTCCCTTATAAATTGTATACAAAGGTTCAACATTACGCCACTGTCTTTGCCTCCGGAAAAAGAGACGTAGATATTATCAAATTCATTGAATAATATCTTTATCCTCAGCATAGCCAGTTCATACACGTTCTTCCTCATCTCTGAATATTTTCTATTTAATCAGATTATTTGAGCCGCTTGCTCTTCGATTGTTAATTCTACGCCCGGTGTATAGATAAAACAAGTTTTACCTCTACGCTCACTTATCGGAATAGTTCATTTTTGCATATCTTTTCCAATAAAGCGTAACCTCAAACCCGTTCTTTTCAAATTCGGGAATATGCCGTACCTGCGCAACCGATTCAATCCCAAAATCAGAAGAAAACGTCTTAACAATTTCTTCCAACAGCGCAGAGAAAACGGCGCTGTTATCGTCCGCCACATAATAGTTATTAATTTTGACCTTACCCTCTTCCATTTTGACGGGTATAAAACCAAGGGTAGCGCCATTATCCGTAGCGACAAACCATAAATAACCAGGAGATGTTTTATAAGGATAATTCAGGTTATAACTGAGTACTTTCTCGTTCATTACGAGGTGTGCTACTAATGTATAAAGTTGCTTATCTTCCCCTTTTAATTGAATGATATTCATATTGAATAATAATTAGAGTATGCAAATTTACTAAAAATCAGCAAATAAAGTGTTCTTTTTTGCAATTACTTTCAAGAAGATGATTTGTTTTCAGAATTTCATTGTCCATTTATATCCGGTACTAACGGTTTGTCCGCTTATGGAGGGGCGTGGCCGTTTCCAAAATATACAACGGATAGTTTATAATTGTAATCCGATCAAATCCAGAGGATGGCTCAATACAACCCCGGCTCCTGCAGAGGACAACTCTTCTTTTGTCCTAAACCCCCAGAGCGCCCCAACTCCATACATTTCCGCGTTTTTGGCCGTCTGCATATCGATCCCGGTATCTCCCAGATAAACGATGTTTTCGGGGCGTACTCCAAGATGTTCGCTTATTTTCAAGGCGCACGCGGGATTTGGTTTTTTGAGCTCTTCGGTCGTCATCCCTATAACGATATCGAAGTAACCGGGCATTAACGCCTGCACAATCTTTTTGGTAAATTTATCTGCTTTGTTCGAAAAAACGGCGAGTTTCACTCCTTGCGATTTCAGTTCGTCCAGCAATGGTATGATCCCGTCGTAGGGTTTTGTCTTTTCAGTACAATGATCATTATACACTTCCAGCATCCGTCCATAACACGCCAAGACTGTTTTTTCGTCTTGCGCAGTCGCAGGTAAGGATACGCGGGTAAGATTCAAAAGCCCCCTTCCCACAAAAGTTTTATAAGCGGCCAACGAATGCTTCGGAAAATGATTCTCGAACAATACCCTGTTCATCGACTCAGCGATATCTTCAATCGAATCCACCAGTGTACCGTCAAGATCAAAAATTACAGCTTTAAAATTCATTTTCATCCGTTGTCAGTGAATATAAACCGTTCTACTTTTTTTTGCTGCCTCCCACCCGATGATGGCGGCTTTGCGTGCAAGGCCCCAATGGTAACCGCCCAACTCGCCCGACGAACGGATCACCCGATGGCACGGTATCAAAAATGAAACCGGATTATCCCCAACAGCAGAGCCGACCGCACGCGAAGCCCCTGGATTGTTGATCTGCGCGGCAATATCTCCGTAGGTCGTCAATTGCCCCATCGGTATTTTCAGTAAAGTTTTCCACACTTTCAACCGGAAATCAGTCCCTTTTAAATGACATTTTACTTCTCCGGGGTCGCTCCGATCCTGCGAAAAAAAGGACAATGCCTTTTGTTGTACCGCATCCGTTTTTTGCCGGTATGCAGCTTTGGGGAAGATAGCCCGGAGAGCACCGAAAGCTTCCTGTTCATCATCGGCAAATGCCATATAGCAAAGGCCTTTGGATGTGGCCGCCATAATGATATTCCCGAACTGGGTTTCGGCAAAACTATAGTTGATTGAGAGTTTTTCCCCTCCGTTCTTGTATTCGCCCGGAGTCATCCCTTCAATATTGACAAAGAGGTCGTGCAAGCGTCCGGAGTCCGACAATCCGGCCTCATGAGCCGTATCAAACAAGGAAGCCCTACCCTCTTTCAGCATATTCCGGGCATATTCTACCGTGGTGTATTGCAGAAACTCATCCGGGATCACACCGGCTTCAGCTACATGGGCAAAATCAAGTCTTTCCTGAGTGTTCATTTGTCTGTAAGTTGTATTAAGCAGGTCGGCGGGGTTGCCTCCGCTTTCCCTTTTTAAGAACCGTATGTGCTGACTTACCCGCATACGGCTCAAATGCTACAAAGTTTCACGAAGTTAAACCGTTTTCCTGACTTTTGCAAGCCTTTGGCCGATAAAGTTACACATTTCGGTAAATGATAACCGTCGGATCCAGGTTCACGCTTTTCAAATTGCCAACCAATATTTCTAAATTGAACTTTCTTTCTTCATCAAAAAAATGCCGGGATAAATCGAATGAAACGGTAAACTCTCCCATGCTGTCAATCCCTACGCCTTCATTGGTCTTAGGGATAAAATATACTTCCGATTTGTAAGGCTTAACGGCTTTGCCGACAGGTTGATTGGATTGTAAGAAAAGGAATTTCAGCAAGTCGCTACGAGCTACGTTCAGCGTCTGAAGAGTAACCGAAAAATAGGTTTCGGATCGGTCGAGGTTTTCAACCTGTTTTACAAATTGTCCATAGGCGTTTCGCATTTTTTCGTTGGAGGCTTCCGACGGGCTTTCCGTCAGAAGCCGCAAGAACTCGGCTTCCAATAAATCGCTCATAAACATCTTTTTTTTTAACTAATAAAATGGAGGTGCGCCATCGTCGAAACGTCTTTCTTATGGTAGATCGGGCGCAGGTCGAAGCCGGTCTTCAATGTGCGAAAGGCGTTAGGCATCATGCCTATTTCGTTAAATATTCTTAAGACAATGTATATTGTCTTTATTCCGTAAACATTCTGTCCGCTCCGCCTGTTTCATAATAAAGAATCACTCTATTTTTAAAAAGTATAGTGTCATGAAAACAAATTTCTTTCTGCCGACAAACGCCCGCCAGGTTATTCCCGGCTCCGAAAACATACCCTACAAGGCCGCCAACGTGCAAGGCGCTACCACTACCTTTTT
>JAISZV010000070.1 GCA_031284475.1 Proteiniphilum sp.
TTTTGTAATTTTTAATTCTATTATATACTGTCCGTATCCCGGACAAGAGTAATCTTGGGCGTATTGTTTCCATCCGCCTCCCGGATGAGTGCAATTTTGATTGAATTGCCTCCGTCCGCTTCCCGGACGAGAACAATCTTGATCGTATTGCCTCCGTCCGCCTCCCGGACGAGTGCAATCCGGATTGAATTGCCTTCGTCCGCTTCCCGGACGATAACTCTTTACCGCAAAGTACGCAAGGTTTTTCGCAAAGGACGCAAAGCAAGGTATTGATAACCGGAAATTGCAATTTTGCACACTTTGCGTACTCTTTGCGCACTCTTTGCGCACTTTGCGGTTAAAAATGCTTTTGTCCAATTTTCGCTTTTCCAATCCGGTATAAATAATCCCATAATTCTTAATTTCTTACATTATTAAATGTGAATAAATAACCATACTTTCCCTGATACGCACTTCATTTCGCACCGGGTAAAATATTGTTTATCAAAAAAGTTCTTTATTGTGTTACGCACGAAGAGAGGCATTCCGGTAAAATAATTTATCCTGCCGGGTATTTCAGAGGTATTTATATGCGTGTTATTCATATATTTTCCTTATCGCGCAATTAAAAAACCGGCATAAATGTAGGTCATTATTTTGAAATGAACAAACAAAAATGCAAAAAATAAATGCAAAAAATAAGCGCGGCGCAGAGACGCCGGGACGAAACGGTATTATTCTAAAAAAAGGTTGACTATCTTTGGCTTACCCGGAACGCTCAGACAAGGAAAACATTAATCTTTCATCTCGAAACTGCACGAACCGATATGGCTTCCGTCGGCAAAGATATCCGCTTTGTAAACGCCCGGCATCAAAAATTCTTCAATGTCCCAATACATGGTGACGGGCATTTCTTCACCGCCATATTCCACTGTCCGTTTCATGGAGTAGAGGATATTTCCGTTTTCGTATGGGAATGTGTCGGAGGGTTTTTTGGAGAGCGCCGATCCGTCGGGCGCCATCAAGCGGACGTAAATAGTGCGTTCCCCCGGTTCGGCGGTGATATTGCGGGCCAGGGTGAAAGAAACGACAAACTGTGCGCTGCGGCTCAGGCGCGACTGTTCCTTTCCTCTCTCGTTCACTGCTTTGGCGAAGATATTGGTAGCTACCAACTGGGCAGCCAGCGAAACCTTTTCCGAAAGTTGTTCCCGCTCCTGTGATACTTGCCTGAGGGTTTGTGTTGTTCTCTGGTACCGGTCGGTGATTTGCCGGTTTTCAGCGCGTAGTTGCTCATTGAGCCTGTTGAGCGAATCAATCTGCTGCACATAAGAACGGAGAATCTTACGCAACGTTGACAATTCATCTTTCAACCGTTTAATTTCGGCCTGGTCGCTCGCTTTGGTCATCCGTAGTTCTTCCTGCAAGCGAATCACTTTGGCCCGTTCGTTCTCCAATTTATACAGCAGGGAGTCGTTTTGAACGCTGAACTTAAACCCTTCGTATTGCAATGAAATAGCTTCGTACTCGTCCTCCAGTTCCTGTTTGTCGATAACAAACTGTTCCTGCATCTCGCTCATCTGCGAGTTCCTGGAAATGAGGAACCCGATAAGAATAGCCATCGCTATAACGAGTACGGCTATCAAGGCAACCAACTGCGGCGTTCGTTCTTTCAAGTTCATCTTCATCTAATCGCTTATTTTCCAATCGACCGCAAAAATAACCCTTTTCAGGGTAAACCCCAATGATTCACCGGCCTTTTTTGTAAATTTAAGAGTTTTATTCAACTTTCGCATATACCTAACCCGAAAAGTTTGCGGCTACCACCCATACCACAAGCGGCAATTAGGGGGTGCCGCCCGGTATTGAACGGCAAAGGAGAACCGGTTGGCGTTAACTTCAACCGGAACCGGGAAGGAATAGGCGGGGATATCCGCTATCTTCCCTGCCATCAAAGAAGTATCATTATGAATATCCGCTATGCGTTTTTCTTGATAAACCGGTTCGCCGGGGGAGGGGCGCCTGACGGAAAAGCCGGATATTATTCGTTGAACAGGCGGCTTCGGGCAATCATACAAGCGCCGATGACCCCTGCTTTGTTTTTCAACTTTGACGTTACAATCCTCGTGTCTTTATTGACTAAGTTAAGGGAATGTTTCCTGATGGAACTCCGTATAGGCAGCATGATAAATCCCTCCGTTTCCGCTACTTGTCCCCCGATGATAACCAATTCCGGATTAAAGATATTGATGAGGCCGGCAATATATTTACCCAGCTTGTAACCCACCTCCTCTATTATCTCAATGCAGAGAGGGTCTTCCATATTGGTAGCCTTGATTATATCGGTAAGCGTAAGTTTGCTTATATCTTTCACCTGCCCGGTGAGGAGGGTGCTTTCTCCTTTTGCGATACGCTCCATGACTATCCGGTGTATGGCTAAGCCGGACGCTTCGGTTTCGAGGCACCCTTTTTTCCCGCAATGGCAGAGGATCTCATTCTCGAAAATGGGAAAATGGCCGAACTCGCCCGAAAAGCCCGATTTTCCGTAATAAGGCTTCCCTTCTATAATGATGCCGATGCCTAATCCCCACGAAATATTGATGAAAATAACATTCTGCTCTCCCTCCGACACTCCTTTCATATATTCGCCATAGGCCATGGCGCGCGTGTCGTTATCGATCCCAACATTGTAATTCAGCCGCTTTGTAAGCGTTTCGCTGATAGGGCTCTCACTGAAATAAAAACTGCTATAACTGTACCCCGATTCGGGATTTACTCGGCCCGAAATATTCAGGTTAATGTTGAATATCTTTTTTTTGAGATCCCCGGTCTTGTCGATAAAATCACGGATGTGACCGCAAAGCAGGTCAAACGACCCGGTTGTATTTTCATAAGAATAGGGAATGCCCGTAAGATACTCTATAATATTGCCTGTGAAGTCCATCAGGGCAATATTCAGATGATGGCGGCTCATATCTACGCCTACAAAATAGGCGGAAGCCGGATTTAACCCATACACGCTCGGATGCCTCCCGCCGGTTGTCTGTATCTTCCCTAATTCGGTTATTAATCCCTGGTCTTTGAGCTCGGCAATAAATTTGGTAATGGTGGGTACGCTGAGGTCGAGCTCTTTGGATAATTCGGCGATGGTGTCGTTGCCTGTGGTGATGAAATGGTTGATAATGTCTTTTTTTATCTGTACGTTTTTGAGGCTCTTATCGCTTTTTAAAAGAAGATTCTTTACCATGATATTAATCCGTTTAGTGATCAAATTCAGATTGTACCGATTGTTTTTGTGAAGTAACTCATCCCGGCCGGGAGGACTCTCTCACTGAAAACAAACAAAGTTATGAAAAAAAATGATCCGGCAAAAGCAAAAATGTAAAGAAAACTTTGTTATATACCTTTCCAATCTTTTTCTTTTTGGTATCTTTGCGCGGAAATAATACTCTTTTTTTAACGGCATGATGCATGTGAATGGAAATATAACGTCAAACTATAAATAAATAATTTATGAATTACTTTTACCTTGTACCGGCCGCCTCTATAGTGGCGCTGATTTTTGCATATTACTTCTTCAAAGGAATGATGAAGGAGAGCGAGGGTACGGAAAAAATGAAAACCATTGCCCGTTACGTTCGCGAGGGAGCCATGTCGTACCTCAAACAACAGTATAAAGTGGTAATCGTCGTGTTTATTGTGCTGGCCCTTCTTTTTGCTGCTATGGCTTACTTCGGCCTGCAAAACAGTTGGGTGCCGTTTGCTTTTCTTACCGGCGGTTTTTTCTCTGGACTGGCAGGATTCTTCGGTATGAAGACGGCCACCTATGCCTCGGCCAGGACTGCCAACGCCGTGCGCCGCTCGCTGAACAGCGGACTACAAGTGGCATTCCGGTCGGGAGCCGTGATGGGGCTTGTGGTAGTGGGGCTGGCATTGCTCGATATTTCTGCGTGGTACCTGGTGCTGGATCACTTTGTGGAAAACGTCGAAACCGGGCATAAACTGATCATGATCACCACCACCATGCTTACCTTCGGGATGGGGGCTTCCACGCAGGCGCTGTTTGCCCGTGTGGGCGGCGGAATCTATACCAAAGCCGCCGATGTGGGCGCCGACTTAGTGGGAAAAGTGGAGGCAGGCATTCCTGAAGACGATCCGCGTAACCCGGCCACCATAGCCGATAACGTAGGCGATAACGTGGGCGATGTGGCGGGAATGGGCGCCGACCTCTACGAGTCTTATTGCGGTTCCATCCTTTCCACGGCGGCTCTGGGCGCATCGGCATTTGTGATGACGCCGGCGATGCAGAAGAATGCCGTATTTGCCCCTATGATTATTGCCGCCATCGGCGTATTCCTCTCTATCTTCGGCATTTTTCTGGTAAGAACCAAAGAAAACGCTTCGGTAAAGCAATTGATGGATTCCCTTAACCGGGGCGTGAATGTGAGCGCAATCCTGATTGCCGGCGCTACTTTCGCTATCTTATACCTGTTGGGATTCGACAACTGGCTGGGGTTGTCTTTTTCTGTGATTGCCGGACTTCTTGCCGGAATTATTATCGGACAGGGCACCGAATATTTCACGTCGCACTCCTATAAACCTACAAGGAATATTGCCGCCAGCGCAAAAACCGGCCCCGCTACGGTGATCATCTCAGGAATGGGAACCGGTTTTGTTTCTACGGTGATACCCGTGGTTACCATTGCCTCGGCTATCATGATCTCTTATTTGTCCGCTATCCGCTTTGATGTGCAGAATATGATTTCCGCCGGCAACCTGAGTATGGGTTTGTACGGTATCGCCATCGCTGCGGTGGGGATGCTCTCTACCCTGGGTATTACTTTGGCTACCGACGCTTACGGCCCTATCGCCGATAACGCCGGCGGTAATGCCGAAATGAGCGGGCTGGAGCCGGAAGTGAGAAAACGTACCGATGCGCTGGATGCGCTGGGAAATACAACTGCCGCTACCGGAAAAGGGTTTGCCATAGGCTCGGCGGCGCTGACCGCCCTGGCGTTGCTCGCATCTTATATGGAAGAGATACGGATAGGAATGATTCGCTTGGGCAACAATGTGCTTGAATTTGCCAATGGAGATACGGTAGAGGTTGCTAAAGCCAGTTTTGTGGATTTTATGAACTACTTCCAGGTTACGCTGATGAACCCGAAAGTGCTCGCGGGTATTTTCCTGGGGTCGATGATGGCGTTCCTTTTCTGCGGACTTACAATGAATGCCGTAGGAAGAGCGGCGCAAAAGATGGTGGAAGAAGTGCGCCGCCAGTTCCGTGAGATAAAGGGCATATTGACGGGGGAAGCTACTCCCGACTATGCGTGCTGCGTAGCTATCTCTACCAAAGGCGCCCAGCGGGAAATGCTGCTGCCCTCGCTATTGGCGATTATCATACCTATATTAACCGGCCTGGTTTTCGGAGTAGCCGGCGTAATGGGCCTGCTGGCCGGCGGCTTGGGCGCCGGTTTCGTACTTGCCGTCTTTATGGCCAATTCCGGCGGAGCATGGGATAATGCAAAGAAATACATTGAAGAGGGTCATCTGGGAGGAAAAGGGAGCGAAGCGCACAAGGCAACCGTCGTGGGCGATACGGTAGGCGACCCGTTTAAAGATACCTCCGGCCCCTCTCTTAATATCCTTATCAAGTTGATGAGCATGGTAGCAATCGTGATGGCCGGCCTTACAGCGGCATGGAGCCTGCTGTAATCCGCCCCGTTTAGCGTTTATTATTACTTGATACGCCTTCCGGTTCAGTGACATTTTGTATATTTGACGCTTCAAACCGCATATCCGGCAGGAACTGTTTCAAAAAGAAATCGCCTGGTGGAATAAGACGTATTATTAACATTCAAATATAAATCAATTATGAGTTTTCTGTCAAACGACAAATTAACGATTGTAGGAGCTGCCGGTATGATCGGTTCCAATATGGTGCAAACAGCCGCCATGATGCATTTAACGCCCAATATCTGCCTGTACGACCCGTTTGCACTCGGTCTGGAAGGGGTAGTGGAAGAGATGCGCCACTGCGGTTTTGAAGGGGTAAACTTCACTTACTCCACCGATGTGAAAGAAGCGTTCACCGGCTCCAGATACATGATCTCTTCAGGCGGCGCACCCCGTAAGGATGGAATGACCCGCGAGGATCTGTTGAAGGGAAATGCTGAGATTGCCGCCCAACTCGGTAAAGACGTCAAGGCGTATTGCCCCGGCCTGAAACATCTGACTATTATCTTTAATCCGGCAGATATTACCGGCTTAGTGGCGTTGATCTACTCCGGCCTGAAACCGTCGCAGGTGACTACATTAGCCGCATTGGACAGTACCCGCCTGCAAAGCGAACTGGCAAAGCATTTCGGCGTAGAACAGAGCAAAGTGACCGGCGCCCGCACCTATGGCGGACACGGGGAACAAATGGCGGTTTTTGCATCCACTGCCAAAGTGGACGGCAAACCTCTTACCGCTCTTATCGGAACAGATGCTCTCACCAATGAAGCGTGGGCAGAGTTGAAACAACGCGTAACCAAAGGCGGCGCCAATATCATCAAGCTGCGTGGACGCTCCTCGTTTCAAAGCCCGTCCTATGCCTCGGTTGAGATGATCCGCGCTGCTATGGGAGGCGAATCTTTCCGCTGGCCGGCAGGGTGCTATGTGAATATCCCCGGATTTGAGAATATCATGATGGCGATGGAGACTACGCTCGATAAGAACGGTGTTTCATACGGTGAAGTGAAAGGTACCGACGCCGAAATAGCAGAACTGAAACAGAGCTACGGACACTTAGTGAAATTGCGCGACGAAGTGATCGCTATGGGTATTATCCCGCCGGTAGACCAGTGGAATAGCGTGAATCCGAATCTGTAAGATTCTAAAGTTAGATATTGTTATATAAAAAAGAGGGTGTATCAATGTGATTTCACCCTCTTTGTATTCGTACTCCTGTCGGAGAACAACTCCAAATATTCAATTCTCAAAAGCCTGTTTCCTATTTTGATACAGCCTCTTTTTGATGCAAACGGGTTTTATATTCCGATTATCTCATACCAAACCTAAAGGAACCTAAACTATCTTGTCTACGATAGGATATGAGGGTATTTAGTAGGATATGAGGGTACTTCGTTAGAAGAATATTTGGTGCGTTTGCTAAATCTAATACCTTGTTGGCGCCCTGTCAGTTTGCTGTGGGGTAGTTCATTATATTTATAGCGTTGCCGGATTTATTGTCAGGAGTTCGCCTCTATTTCCCGGATCGGGAACTATTTTTCCATTCAATCCGTTCATAAATCGATATTTTGTGTACATTTGCGCACGAAATGCATGCAAAATCACATCGGTTATGAACGTTTCTACATCCGATCATATCATTTTATTCACAAGATTCAAAGAAGGGGATGATCATGCGTTTTCCTTTTTCTATGAATTTTATATAAACGATTTGTACGCTTACGGAATAAGTTTGGGAGGAGAAAAAGAAGTCGTAAAGGATGTTGTTCAGGACATATTCCTGAATATGTATTTCGAGGAAAAAGATTTTGTTTCAATCGATCATTTAAAGTATTTTTTACTGAAATCCCTCAAAAACAGGCTTTACAACATCTACAAATCGAAAGCTGTTTCAACCACAACCGGTATTTCCGAAGAAGTCCTGAGTTTTTCTATTACGACAACCGTATTGGATCAAATCATCGATGAAGAAGAGCGTACTCTTATCAAACAACAAATAGATGATCTTCTTTCAAAACTTACTTCCCGCCAAAAAGAGGCGATATACCTCCGTTTTATGCAGGAACTGGAATATGAGGAAATAGCCGAAATAATGAACATAACGCAACATGCCGCCCGGAAGTTGATTTCCCGCTCCCTGAAACGGCTGAAAGAAGACGAACATCTACTATTGATCTGCCTGTTTATGGTGATTTTTCATTAAATTTCATTTTTTTCAAAAAAATGGGGACAAAAAGTCATCCTGTTTGTATATATAGAAAACAGACAGGGTAAGTGGCGTCTTTAATTAGCATTGTAAACACTGCCTTGTTGATTATATGAAACTATGCAGGACAGATGCAGATAGAAAAATATAAAAACTATACCGCAACAGATTTCCTAAAAGACAAGGATTTTCTCAGGTGGCAACTTCTCTGTGGAGAAGAAGACACATTGTTTTGGAACGATGTTGTAGAAAAATATCCGGTTCTTCGATTACCGGTAGAAGAGGCTGTAACCCTGTATAAAGAGAGCATCCGGTTTAATGATTTCAGCATGTCGCATTCGGAAATATCCGAGAGTGCGGTCTCATTACAAAACCAGATTCGTCATAAAAAGAAAAAAAGGGCTTCAAAACGTATTGCTCTGGCTATATCTGCCGTAGCGGCGAGTATCGCTATTATCCTATCCCTGCCCCTTCTCTTTAATAAAAACGATCATGTGCAGGATATCTCAACCTTTGCTCAGGCATTACCTGATAATAACAACCTCTATTCGTCCGACACTAAACTGATTGTGTCGGAAAACAATACTGTTGTTTTAAATAGTAGCGAATCTTCTATCCAATATGAAGAAGAAGGGATAAAAGCCGATGACAACCTTATCCTAAAGGAAGAATCGGCTTCTTATAACCAATTGATCACACCGTATGGGAAACGCTCCGTGATTACTTTTTCCGATGGAACAAAAGCATGGGTGAATGCGGGCAGCAGGCTTGTGTATCCTTCCGAATTCGACAAAAGGAAAAGGGAAATTTATGTGGATGGGGAAATCTATATAGAAGTTTCCGAAGATAAGAAGCGCCCGTTTGTGATAAAAACGAGGCAGATGAATATTGAGGTATTGGGTACGAAGTTCAATGTGTCGGCATATGAAGCCGATAAAGTAAATAGCGTAGTATTGTTGTCCGGCTCGGTAAGCATTTCCCCCAACACGAGCAATAAGAATATCATCCTGAAACCGGATCAAAAGTATTCGGGTTTTGAAGATTCGCATACCATTGAAAACGTGGATGCGGACATTTATATTTTATGGACACAAAGATTATATCAGTTCGAAAGTGAGAAACTGGCAAATATCGTCACCCGCCTCGAACGGTATTACGGCATACGGATCGAATGCGACGCCGCCATAGCAGGACTGAAATGTTCCGGGAAACTCGACCTGAAAGATGATATGAACAAACTGCTGGAGGAACTGTCCCGTGCACTACATGTCACATATCTGCAAAACAGCGACGTAAGTTATATGATAAATGCAAGATACTGAATTTTAAAAGAGAATGCCTATGAAGAAAATCTGACCCCTAAAAAAGCGACCGGACGATAGTTCCAGTATCATCCGGTCAGGACTTAAATGTAAAACCAGTTAAAGTTTCAAATTTAAATCAAGACAAATGTATGATAAAAAATAAACACCTTGGCTTAAAAAAAGCTAATATTAGAAGGACATGTCGAATTATGTTTTTGTGCTTTACGTTAGGTATCGGCGTCTGCTTTTCTAATAATAGTTATTCCCAGTCGACAAAGATATCCCTTAATCTAAAGAACAAGACGATTAAACAGGTCTTCTCCGAAATTGAGAAAAACAGCGAATTTATTTTCTTTTATCAGGACGATATTCTCAATGCGGATAGGAAAGTTACGGTAAATGCCGACAATGAGACAATCGAGCAGATACTGAACGAAGTTCTCAGCGCTACCGGTAATACTTATTTTGTTTCCGACCGCTCAATTTACATTATAAAAAAGGCTTCTGGTAATATTATCCATGAAGAAAATGTTGTCCAGCAACAAAAGAAACAGATTACCGGAACAGTTACCGATAAAGAAGGCGAAGCCATTATTGGCGCTAATATCGTGGAAAAGGGGACTACCAACGGTACGGTGACTGATATAGACGGGAGGTTTTCGCTGGGTGTAGAAAATGATGCGGTACTTTCGATTTCATATATTGGATATGTAATGCAGGAAATAAATACCGCAGGAAAGGGCAGAATTGATGTAATATTACAAGAGGACCAGCAAGGATTGGAAGAATTGGTAGTAATAGGATACGGAACACAACGAAAAGTGAATCTGACGGGAGCTGTAAGCCAAATTACGGCTGAGGATATGAAAGACCGGCCTATCACAAAAATGACGCAAGCATTGCAAGGCGTTATCCCCAATCTTAATATTACTTTCGGATCTGGGCAACCGGGGACCAGTGGCTCCCTGAATATCAGAGGAACAACCTCAATCAATGGAGGTTCACCATTAGTACTTATTGATGGCGTTCCAGGAAACATAGATCGTATCAATGTGAATGACGTTGCAAGTATTTCGGTTCTCAAAGATGCATCTGCATCGGCTGTATATGGAGCCAGAGCAGCTTTCGGTGTAATACTCATAACGACCAAAACTCCAAAGGCCGGTAAGATGCAGATTAATTATCAGAATAATTTTGCATGGACAACCCATGCCACGAAGACTGATTTTATCACCGATGGTTACACCAATGCAAAAATAAATGACGATGCATTCTATAGAGGCCAAGCAAGTCATTTATTTCGCTATACAGAGGAAGACTGGGCTGAAATGGAGAGCCGGATTGGGGACAAGACAGAAAATCCGGACAGACCTTGGGTCGTGGTCAAACAGGTAGGAGGACGTGATAGGTATAATTATTACGGCAACT
>JAISZV010000100.1 GCA_031284475.1 Proteiniphilum sp.
GTCGCCATCGTAGTCTTCCCAACCCTCTTGAAACACCGGGACGATGGATCCGCCCGCCTGCGTAACCGGAACCAAAATATCCTCGGCATCGGGGTAAGAAACCGCCACCAAAGCAGCCCTGCCCGTCATATAGGAGTTCTCTTTAACCGTGAGGTTTACCACGGCGCCATTGATGGTCGCCGCGCACCATTCGCCGCCGGTTGTAACGCTGACGGCGGAGGGATCTACCGAGAGTTCGATCACGCCGGTTCCCCCCGGCGCGGCAAAATCGGTATTCGCTTTCACTATTTTCGGAACAATTTTTTCCGCTTCGTCTTTACTGCACCCGAAGCAAATGCCAAGGGCGAATAAAACTGTCAAAATTCCTATTTTTGTTTTCATACCTTTTTTCTTTTATTTATTGTTTTGTCATTACAATATTCTGATAACAATGGTTGGCATCTAATAAATAGTACGAACCTGCCGCATTGGTCAAAATAATGAGGAAACCCACCGTCGGCAATGAACCATCGGGTACAAACCGTATAACCAGATTGCCACCGCTCAGGTCGTTTTCCCCCAACAAATAACCTGCCGTCGTCGTTGCATAAAGAGAACCACCTCCGGGCCAAGGATACAAATTACAAGTATATCCGGCAATCGGCGAAGGCAAAGCTTGTGGCGGGAAGGTAAGCGAACCCGTAGAGCGGTTATAGGTAATGGCATATTGGAGTCCGTAGTTGCTCACGCCTTGCAGTTTATAAGAACTACCCGTTGCATCTGCCACCAAGGTTGTTGCCCTTGTTACGGTAGCCCCCGAATAATTGACATAGGCAAAGGTGTAGGTACCCAAGTAGTCGTCGTACTTCTTGTAGGTCGGCGAAACATCTCCCTTGATGACGATATTGGACGCGCTGCCCGTTCCGGTGTAGGTGTGGGCATTGGTGTCCCACACGAAGCTCGACACGGTGGTGCCGTTGATGTCAATCGGTTCGTAGAGCGTGATTCCATCGGAGTTGTAGCCGGCAAACAAGGTTACCTCGGTGCTGTCGCCAGCCGTGGTTGCATACTTAAACTTATAAGCGTCATACGTTCCGGCATAGCTTCCGTAGCCAATCTTCTGGTTGTCTTTGTAGAGTTCCAACACCGAATAAATGATGGCGTCATCTTCGATAGCCAATATCGAATTGAGGTAATCCTTCTTGCTTACGGTTTTTCCGAAGGGTTTCATCACGGCAATGTTGCCGTAGCGTTTTCCTTTCAACACCACCTCTTCGGCAGATATTTTGGTAATGACAAACTCGTAGTCGCCCCCGTAACCGTAGATATTGGAAGTTCCCCACGGCTCTGATAAAATGTGGAAAACTTCGTTGTAGGAGTCGAAAGTCAGTATCGGTCCCTGCTCGCCAATGAGACGGTAGAGCGAACGATAGGTGCTGTCGGGCGCCAACTCGGAGGTAACGCCTACCCAGCCGTCTTTCCCAAACTCAAAAATATAATTGACGCCCCCCATCTTTTCGGTAGATTCCCCGGCATAGTATTGCACCAGCCAACCATTGGAGGCGGAAGTCAATATGTCGGTGGACTCTTTCAAGGCTTCGGAAAGCCGATTGGCGGAAGAATCATCAAACAGCATTTCTTCGTCGCCCGTGCAAGAGAAAAACAGCACGGTAGCCAACGAAAGAGCAAACGGTAGATATAATAACTTTTTCATACGTCAATTAATTTAAATGTTCTAAATCCAATATACTCATCTCTTGCGAACGGCGTTGGATAATATCCCGCAGCGCAACCACGTCGATACCCCAAGTTTTACTCAGGTATTTCTGCATAATCTCATACTTTTGCTGAATGATAGGACGTCCGGTCGTTCCGGCATCCACAAGCAAAGCTTCCCAAGAGGCAGGCGTACTGGTAAGGAACACCGCGTAGGTTTCTACGAAATCTTCATCGGGGGCGCTCATGGCATAAGGCGACACAAATCCCGCCTGATGGGCAGTGGAGCTACTGATGAGATACCAGTCGCCCGATACATAATCGGCTTCCGAAATCAACTGGAAGTTGGGATCGTAGCGTACCGTTTGATGCAGGATATGGCAGAACTCATGGTGCATCGTCTTGAAATAGTAGTAGTTGAGGAAATCCATGCTCACATTGTCAGGATCAAGATTATTAACCATATACAAGGTAACTTTCATTCCGCCTTCCGCCGTTCCCAGAATCACGGTGCCTTCGGAGTTGTAGGCGCCCGATCCCACCAAATGAATCATACGCGGCGCGTAGCTGCGCAGGAAATTGATGCCCCGGATCTCATCGTAGGCTTCAAACCAAAGGTACTTAACCAATTTCGCCATGGCAATCGACTTGCTGTATTCAGCAGGCGCCAATGTGTGCGACATCGACGACTCAATATCCTCCAAGCGGTATTTGAATTCCACGTTGTAAGGATACACATAATTGGTTATCAGCCATTTGTCGAAATCGTTCCGAACAGGGTCTTCCGTTTCGAAAATGCTTTTGTCGTCTAATTCCGGCTCGTTATCACAGGAGTAAAAAGAAATGCTCGCCGCGATACACAAAGCAAATAGTATTTTTTTCATACTTTCGAGTATTTTAATTCGTTATTTATAATCCTTATCTCGGGTTCTTAGGTAATCCGGCAGCGATGACGGCATTCGGCAGCTGCAAGGTGCGGCGCGGATCGTCTTTTCTCAGCACGTCCGTTTCGGCATATTGGTTGTTACCTACCTGACGGCGTGAAATCTCTATCCCGTAGCGGCGAACATCAAACCAACGCAAGCCGTCGTGTACCGTTACGATTCGGCGCAAATACAAGAGGGCGTGGAGCAGGTTTTCCTGATCGCTTCCAGCCGCGATGGTAAAGTCGGGGTTCAACGCCTTCTTGGGAGTCGGTTGAGTGGAGGTGTAATAATCCAAATCGTTGTAGAATTTGATAATCGCCTCTTTGGTAAGGGTGCTTGTGGCGGTGGTATATCCCTTCACGAACATATTCATGTCATCAACCGCCTTGTCGAAGTTGTTTTTCAAAATATAGGCTTCGGCGCGACACATCAACAACTCATCGGTGGTAAATACCGGTTGCACCGTCCAAGGCTCGCCGATACCGGCTACCGGATCGCTATATTCGAAATAATAGCCGTATTTGCGAATGATAATTTTATTTACAACCGGATTCCACCACACGACGTAACGAGCGATGCTCTGCATGTTGCCCCAAGGTGTCAGGCAACGCAGGGTTTCGGTAGATGCCAATTGTTGGCTATGCACGTATTTCGTACCATAGGTATAAATACTATGTAGCGGAGCCCAATCCGAATTTGCCATGATGTTCAGCAGCGTGGCATTGTTGTCGGCGGCACAAAACCAGTCCGGACGGATCATACCGTTCTGCGACAACGTGGCTCCATGTGCCCAGTTGCGCAGCCGGGAAGAGGCAGCCGCCCCTTCGCCCAACACCTCGTTGGCATATTCGATTACCTTGTCGTACTTGCGGTAATAGAGGTTGAAACGGGCGGCAAAGGCATAAGCCGCATCGTGCGTGAAGTGATACTTGGGCGCGTAGGGATAAGCATTGTCATCGATCAAGGGCAGTGCTTCCTCAATATCCTTCTCAATCAGCTCGTACACCTTGGCGACGGTGCTGCGATCGTATTGCTCACCCACTTGTGTTTGCGGTTTCAAGGGATAAGGTACGCCCATATCGGATTCGCTGCTCGTGCCATACGGTTTGGAAAAGAGGTTTACCAACACAAACTCCGCGTATGCGCGGCATAACAGGGCTTCCCCCTTTTGCGCCTTGGCGCTTGCCGGATCATCGAGCTTTTCGATGGCATCCAGCGCGGCGTTGGCCGCCGCCGCCCCGTTGTAGAACAGTTCCCACACCCATTGCGGGCTGTCGTAGTCAATGGGGGTAATGTCGCCCCATTCGTAAGCCTGCTTTTGCAGAGGTGTATAAGTCCAGTCCACGCCGGTGCTCTCATCGGTGTTGTCCGACATCATTTCAGTCAGGTAGGCGTAGCAGGCTTGCGGATAAGCCGAAGCCAGCAACTGACGAACCTTTTCTTTCGAATCTATCTCTGTCCGGTTATCGGGCGCTTCGTCCAAAAAGTCGTTGCAAGAAGAGAAAAATCCCCCCGAAAGTAACACGAACAATAATATAACTATTTTTTTCATATCCTTTTTTTAATTTAAAATTAGAATCCCACTCTTAATGTTAATGTGTATTGTTTGGGCACGGGTGCCGAAACGCCGCCGGAACGGAAGAATTCAGGATCTTGTCCGTTCAACTTTTTATCGGAGTAAATCAGGAACAAGTTGGTTGCCTGCAATTTGAGTGAGGCGTCGGTGGCAACCTTGCTTATCCAGTTCTTCGGAATGTCATACGAAAGGGATATTTCTTTCATGCGGATAAATCCTCCATCGGCGATACGCGCAGTCGAATAATTGTAGGCGTTGTACAAATAGCTGAGATTACCAGCCCGTTGCTGCCTTTTGGAAAGAATAACCGGAATGTTCGTGATTTCTTCGTCGCCGGGCAAAGTCCAGCGGTTGGCAAACTCTTTCGGCATGGCGGTAAGATCGGAGTAAGCCGTCTTGAATACCGGATCGAGGCGTACATTATTCCCAAAGGAATAGGTAACAAACACGTTCAACTTAATGTTTTTGTAGTTGAAAATGTTGCCCAAGCTACCCGCAACGGTTGGTTCCGCCGGTCCTTCGTACTGCACAATATCCAACACATCTTCCGTTTGTTGGAAATTAATATCATCAGGATTGATGTTCTCCCCTTTTGAGTTTACGAGGGTGGGCATACCGTCGCTATTCAAGCCGTTGAATCGGAACGAGAACAAACCGCGGTTGGGATAGCCCTCCATGGCAAAGCCGTTGCCCGATACCAAGTCGATAATCCGGGTGTTGGCTGCCAATTCGGTAATCTCGTTTTTGTTTTTCGAGAAGATCAAGCTGGTGTTCCAATTAAAATCCTGCGTTTTGATGTTCTTGGTAAAAATGGAAAGTTCGATACCGCTTGATTTCATCGTGGCGATATTTGCCATTTTGTAAACGCCGTTGTCAGCCATACTGCCTAAATCGCCCAAGCCACCACCTACACCTTGCGTATTGACGATGCCAATCAAGTCGAAGTTGTTGCGTGTGTACCAGTCGGCTACCACATTGATGCGGTTGTCCAAGAACCCCATGTCTATACCGACATTGAACTCGTGTTTCTTTTCGTAAGTCAATTCGCTATTTTCCACATCCTCGATGTACAAGGCGCTTTCCTTCACATCGGCATAGGGACGGTAGGGATTGTAACTCCGGTAAATCGGCGCCGAGTTGGTTACATTGCCCGGAGGGTTCTCAGCCGTCAAGCTGTACGATGCTTTCAGTGTCAAATGCGACAAAGTTGGTTCGAGAGAAGCAAAGAACGATTCTTCGTGCGCGTTCCATGCACCAGAAATGTTCCACGTCGGCAACCAGCGTGCGCTGGTGGATTTGCCCAAGCGGTTGGAACCTTCGTAGCGGTAAGTGCCGGAGATTACATAACGCTGGTCGAAAGAATAGGTGGCGTTGGCAAAGAATGCCGCCGAGAGGTTGCGCAAGGTGCTCAACGAATAATAATCGGTATTCCCTTCGATTGCTTTCTTGAAATACTGGTAGATGTAATAGGGTATTTCCCCATTGTTGTATTGCATACCCCAACCGTTGAAGAAACTTTGTTGGCGATTGACTGTATTCGCTTCGACACCGCCGGTAAAATTGGTGATGTGTTTTTCGTTGAACACCTTGTTCCAAAATACGCTACCGCGCGCGTCATACGCCAACATTTTATAGTCGGTGCGTTGATAGATACCCCCTTGTGGCAAGATGGTAATCGGCAAAGCGTAGGGATGGTCGGGGTCGTTGTACAACCAAGGGTTGCTTTCCGCCATGGTTGCGTCGTCCATCGCGCGGTATGCCATCGCTTGGTTGGCGTCGTCCTTGATGCGGTGTTCCTGCGAGGTGGTTTTGTATTTCAAGGCGGCTACTCCGGCTACTTCCAATTCGGGCAGTATTTTCCATCTCAGTTCGCCCTGAAACTTCAAGTCCACGACATTCAGTTCCATGTTGTTGTTTTCCAACTCGTTCAAGATGTTGAACGGCGCGTAATTGCTTGTGTAAAATACATTCGGGTCGAGTACGCGCGAGGAGTTCAACGAATAGCTGTACGGATTGATGTCGAAATCGCGTTTTACCTGTCCGCGCACGACGTCCACATCCTGCGACAAGGAACCGGGTGCGCTCTGTTTACGGTAAGAGGCGTTGGCAATCAAGTTGGCGGTAACCGTTTTCGACACGTTCTGCGTGGCGTTCAGGTTGGCGGTATAGCGTTGCGCTTCACTCTGCTTGTACCATCCCGGATCTTGCATGACGCTCAATGAGGCGTACACGGAAGATTTGTCGGTTCCGGAAGTCATGCTGATGGAGTGGTTTTGCGAGATCGATCTCGAAAACAGTTCCTCAAACCAGTCGGTATTCCGGTATTCGGCTTCACGCAGGTAGGCGTTTCTCGCTTCCGTTGTATTCATCAAATAATACTGCCCCGTGTTCGGGTCTATCGTGTTGATCAGATGATACATCTTTCCATACACGCCACTTTCGGAAGCCCTAAACACATCCGCAAGGTTCAACCAACCTTTGCTTTCCATCTCTTTGTAAACGCCCATCTGTTCTTGGGAGTTCATGATGTTGAAGTTGTTGTAACTCGGAATCAACCGTGTGGTGTATTCCCCTGTATAGGAAACCTTGCTCACGCCGGAACGTCCTTTTTTAGTCGTAACCACAATCACACCAGCCATGGCGCGTGCACCATAGATAGAGGTTGCCGAACCGTCCTTTAAGATGTCGAAGCTCTCAATGTCATCGGCATTCAATCCGGCGATCGCCGAACTGATCAACGTAACAGCGTCGCCAGAAGAAAGAGCGTCGGCACTCACGTCCACAATGTCGTCCATGATGATACCATCGACTACCCACAAGGGTTTGGAGTTACCATAGATGGAGGTGGCGCCGCGCACGCGGATTTTGGGGGCGGTACCGAAAGTACCCGATACGTTTTGCACGGATACCCCGGCGGAACGTCCTTCCAACGCACGGCTGGCATCCGCCAAACCGTCCAGCTTTATATCGGAGGCGCTCAACTTGTCGGCGGCTCCGGTAAAGAGGCGTTTGTCCGTGCGGGTGATACCGGTAACCACCACCTCTCCCAGCGCGGTGGCGTCTTCCTGCAAGGTAATGTTGAAATCGGTCTTGCCTGCGACTTTAACGGTTTGTTCCAGATACCCGATGTAAGAAATTTTCAGGCTGGCATTTTCATCGACGGAGAACGAAAATTCGCCGTTCACGTCCGTAACCGTACCGGTAGAAGTTCCTACCACCACGACGTTAGCCCCAATCACGGGTTCTCCGCCCGGGTCCACAACCTTGCCGGTGATCTGTTTTCTCTGTTCGATCTCTTTTCCGGAAAAGGTTTCGTTTACTGCGTACATCTTCTCTGCTTGCAAAGAAAGGGCGCAGAGAAAAAATAACAAAACCGGAACCTTCACGGATAGGAATCTGTTGCACTTGCGTGCAATCAACTTGGATTTACTTTTCTTTTCCATACATACATTTCTTTTATAGTGAATTTAGTTCTTTCATATATCATATACAAGTTCGTTTTCAAATCCAGAATGATGACGACTTGTCCGGCAGATAAATTTTTTTCCCATTTTCGCTTCACTTCAAGCAGTAGTGAAAATAAAACAAAACCCGATTAATTTTAATCAAATCAATCGCCGTACAATTTTCGTGTCATAAAGAGGATTTCGCTAGCACATTATCAATTAAATAAATAGCCTAAACAAATTCCTTTTTATCGTTCTGAGCATTTTACAAAAATATGTAATTTTCCAATACGGCAATCGCATTTTTTTATATTTAATCTTATTTAACTTCGCAATATGCCACAAACAGGGGTAAGAATTTGATATTTTTGATATTCGATAAGGTTTTCCGTTTCGTTTTTCGTATCGTTTTCAGGAAAAAATGATGTTTTTGATAATAAGAACGCCATAAAGGCACGCGAAATAAATAGCATGTAACGGTTCGATTTCATGTCCCGTAGGGACAGGTAGGGTGACACCTCTCCGGTTTGTCGTCCCGTTAGGGACGGAATATTGGTAGAAACGGTATCCATCCATCATCACCCGTCCCGTCAGGGATGGAATATCGGTAGCTATCGTGTTTTTATCAACATTTTGTCCCTGACGGAACAGATAAATCATAAATCCCAAATCAAAGAGCCAAGAACCAAGATCAAAATAGAACCACCTCCACACCTCCAGCCCCCCAAATCCCACATCCCCAATCCCACACTTTATTTTAATAACAAAACAACCTCCGTAGTTTTAGTACGGATTATTTTTCTTAATTTTGAGGGCGTAAAAATAACGATTGGCGGCCACAGGCGTCTGATGAAATGGAAAAAAACAATAAAAACAACATTCCTCTCTTTTCACCCGCTTTGTTTTGGGACATAAATACCGGCGAGTTGGATATGGAGCAACACAAGGATTTCATTGTGAACCGGGTGCTGGATTATGGCCAATGGGACGATTGGAAAATGATACTCGATTACTACGGTTTGGAACAAATCGCTTCCATCGCCCAAAATTTACGAAGCCTGTTCCCAAAATCATTGGCTTTTATATCAACCGTATCCCGTATTCCCGAAAATCAATTCCGATGCTACGAACTTTTACAGTCAAAAGACAAACTCTGGTACTTCTAAAACAGCTACAACAACTGCCTTTGTTGCAAAACACGCGGCTTGTCGGCGGGACTGCCCTTGCATTGCAATTGGGGCACCGAAATTCCATAGACCTTGATTTTTTCGGCGAGGTTCAAACCTCACATTGGGATTTTATAGATGCATTTAACAACGAGGGCCTTACATTTGATTCTTTGCAAAATACGAAGTCGATCCATGTTTTTGAAATAGAAGAAGTGAAAGTTGATATTGTAAACTACCCTTATGCGTGGCTTGAAGCGCCAATAGAAGATGAGGGGATAAAACTGTCGGGATTGAAAGATATTGCCGCGATGAAACTTGCTGCAATAACCAATAGGGGAACAAAAAGGGATTTTATTGACATGTATTTCCTTTTACAACATTTTTCGTTGAACGAAATGCTGGGATATTACAAAACGAAATACAACACAGATTCCATTTACAATGTAATCCGAAGTCTGGTTTATTTTGCCGACGCCGAAAATAATCCTATGCCTAAAATGTATATACCGGTTATTTGGGGCGAAGTAAAATCAACCATCAAAGAATCCGTGGAAAAAATTTCCGTGCAATAAATAATCAATAACCGACTTCAAACGTAACAGAATGTGTCATTTTTTAATATCCATACCAGCCTGATAATTGTATTTCTTCATCTTCATTAGACGACCACCATCTTGCGAGTGACACTCCTGGCAATGTTCCTGCAGGAATAACTTCAATAAGGAGTGGCTTATTTTTTTTATGCGATACTTCCGGCTGACAGAGTGGCATAACCGCGACAGTAGAATTGGCAATAGAAGCCAAAATTGTGTAAATTGACTCTCCGGGCATGGAATTTTAGGCTCCGAGCGTGGACGTTTACTCTCCGAGCGTGGAATTTTAGGCTTTTAGTGAAGAATTTTAAGTTTTGAGCGTGGATGTTCACTCTCCGAGCATGGATTTTTAAGAATTGAGCATAATTTTTAGGCTTTTAGTGAAGAATTTTAATCTTTGAGCCTAAACGTCCACTCTTTGAGCATGGAATTTTAAGTTTTGAGCCTAAACATCCACTCTTTGAGCCAAGAATTTTAAGTTTTCAGATAAAAAATCCCCGCTCCGAAAGTCGATATAGACAATGCGAGCGGGGATTTTCGCTGTTCAAGCGGTTCGGACGTCTTCATATACCGCTTACCTTTCGTTTTTACGCTTCACTCTGGGGAAGCGCGTTTTCAAATCGCCATATACCTCCTTGGAGCCGGGTATGTCCTGCGCAGTGGCGGCTTTGATGGCATTGTAGAACACGAGCGCAGCCTGGAAAGCCTCGCTGCCGGCCACCATTACCGTATCGTCGATGTTGCTCGACAACTGTTTGGCGGCGATATGCACCTTGCGCAGGCCGGTGCCGTCGGCCATGTCGGTGTCAAACTTGTCCAGGTCGAGATACGACGGGCACAACTCCGGATACTGGTGCGCATAATCATGCGCTTTTTCAACAAAACTCAGCGTCTTGTCGCCCATTTTCAGCAAATCGTGCCGTTCCTGCGGGGTCAGCGGAAGCTGATAGGGCGAGAGTAGCGCGTTGACAGAATCAATGAGCTCCTGCGCCTTCTCCAGTACGTCTGGAGGAATCGGAATGAGATGTTTGTCTTCCATCTTCTTTTTTTTTTGAAATTAATACTCTAAAACCACTAAAAAATCACTATGTTTTACGATCCTATTACAAATCCTAATTTAATATTAAAGAAATTATTACCGTTCCCCAGGTATTGGTATTCGCCCGTCAGGCGAATCCTTCTGAAAAATTCGGCTCCAACCCTCGGAGCTATTGCGAAATGCTGACGGTTCTGCGGCCAAGCCTCCAGGAATGAGCATCCCACTCCCATCCCGGCAAACGGGACAACTTTCGGCACAACGTCCGTAAAATTATAATCCCCGGTGGCTAAGATTGCAAAGGGGGTATGCTGGCTCCGCCCATCGGGCGAGAGTCTGTCCCAACCCGTCAAGGAGAGCTGCGCGCCTGCTGACAGCTTTTTTTCCATAAAGTTGAAGCGCACTTCGGAGGCAACGGTGTAACCCCTGTCGGAACTTCGGACTACTCCCATTTCATTCGCTTGTATGCCGTAGGGTATCCCCACACTGAGGATCTCCCACTCAATTTGCAGACTTTCTCTGTGATCCAGAAACGTATCTAAAAGAAAGCCTGCGGAACGGGTGATCACATCCCCTTTTGCGCTTTGCCCGAAAGACCGCCCGGCAATTAAAAGGGCTGCAAACAGAAACAATATTATCTTTTTCATGTCAATCCGTTTAAAGGTTCATTCTTTAAAGAATCATTATCACATGAATAAACCAAAACGCAAGTCAAAGATAAACAGACTAATGTTTTTTCCATTTTTTGTTTTTAGGTTATTTGTTGATAAATTGCAAAGCAAAATTACGCGGCGCTTATTGACCGCAAATATATATTTTTGTCCGTAAATAAAAAACCGGTGATGAAGGTTTTTATCGTTAAAAATATATAATCATTTATAACGCCAAACAACCGCTATCATTACCGGACTTCCGGCAGCAACGGAACAGCATTTTCAGTAATAAATTCCATCACCGGTTGATAACTTCTTACGATAACTCATCCCAACTTGGCATAAATTTCCGTACATTTGCCCTTCCCGGAAATAAAAAATACGGCCAAATTATATGCATCCGTTTGTACATCTACATGTCCACTCTCAGTATTCGCTGCTCGACGGGCAGGCAAGCATTCAGTCCCTGATCGATAAAGCCGTGGAAGACGGCATGAAAGCGTTGGCGCTGACCGATCACGGCGCCATGTACGGCGTCAAGGAATTTCTCAATTACGCCGCCAAGAAGAATGCGCCGGTGAATGCCGAGATAAAAAAATTAAAGAGTGAAATAGCCGCCTTGGCAGAAACCGCAGAAAGCGAAGATACCGGAGAGGCCAAAAAAACCGGAGAAACCGCAGAAACCAAAGAAACCGGAAAAACCGAAGACCCCGGAGACAAGATAACCCTGCTCCGGCAAAAGCTCTCCGAAGCGGAAAGCAGGCTCTTCAAACCGATCGTGGGATGCGAATGTTACCTGGCGCGCCGCAGCCGTTTCCTGCAATCGGAGAAGATCGACGGCAGCGGGTGGCACCTGCTCATCTTAGCCAAAAACCTGAAAGGCTATAAAAACCTTATCAAGATAGTCTCCAAAAGCTGGACCGAAGGGTTTTATTACCGCCCCCGCATCGACAGGGAACTCCTGGAACAATACCACGAAGGCCTCATTGTTTCCTCGGCCTGCCTCGGCGGGGAAATTCCCAAAAAGATCGACAACGAACAAATACAGGAAGCCGAAGAAGCGGTACAATGGCATAAAAACCTTTTCGGCGATGATTACTACTTAGAATTGCAACGGCACAAAACCGACCGTTTCGACGCCGACCAAAGCACCTATCCCAAACAGGAAAGGGTGAACCGGGAACTGATCCGCATCGCGAAAAAATATGACGTCAAGCTGATCGCGACCAACGACGTACATTTTGTGAACGAAGAAGACGCCGACGCGCACGACCGGCTTATATGCCTGAGTACCGGAAAGGATTTCGACGACCCCAACCGGATGAGATACACCAAACAGGAGTGGCTGAAAACCACCGCCGAAATGAACCGCATCTTTGCCGACATCCCCGAAGCGCTGACAAACACACTGGAGATCGCCGGCAAAGTTGAATGGTACTCAATAGACCATACCGCCCTGATGCCCTTCTATCCTATCGATCCCTCATTCGGCACGGAAGAGCTTTACAAACAAAAATATTCGGAAAAGGAGTTGAGGGAAGAATTTGGGGAAGCCGATTTCCACCGGCTGGGCGGCTATGAAAAAGTGATCCGCATCAAGCTGGAAGCCGATTACCTGACGTATCTCACAAAGATAGGCGCAAAAAAACGGTACGGAGAAAACCTCGCCGAAGAGATTACGGAACGGCTCGATTTTGAACTCGACACCATCAAAAACATGGGATTCCCCGGCTATTTCCTGATTGTGCAGGATTTCATCAATGCAGCCAGGGAGATGGACGTGGCCGTAGGCCCGGGGCGCGGGTCAGCCGCCGGATCGGCCGTGGCCTTCTGCCTGAGGATTACCGACATCGACCCGCTGAAATACGACCTGCTGTTCGAGCGCTTCCTCAATCCCGACCGTATCTCGATGCCCGATATCGATATCGATTTCGATGATGAAGGACGCGGAAAAGTGCTGCGTTGGGTGACGGAGAAATACGGCAGCGAAAAGGTAGCCCATATCATCACCTACGGAACCATGGCCACAAAAACGGCCATCCGCGATGTGGCGCGCGTGCACAAGCTCCCCCTGTCCGAATCCAACAGGCTGGCCAAACTGGTGCCCGACAGGATACCCGGCGGCAAAAAAATCAACCTGCAAGCGGCAATCGAAAATGTGCCCGAACTACAAGAGGCCGCCCAAAGTAACGACCCGTTAGTGAGAAGTACGCTGAAGTATGCCGGAATGCTCGAAGGAAACGTACGAAGCACAGGAGTACATGCCTGCGGCGTAATCATCGGCCAGACGGATATTTCGGATGTAGTGCCCATCAGTACGGCGGAGGACAAAGAAACCAAAGAGAAGCTGTTAGTCACGCAATATGAAGGTTCCGTTATCGAGGAGACAGGATTGATCAAAATGGACTTCCTCGGACTGAAAACCCTCTCCATCATCAAAGACGCGACTTCCATCATCGAACAGAACCGAGGGATAAAAGTGGATATCGACGCCATCGATATGAACGATGAGGTTACTTATAAACTCTATTGTAACGGACAAACCACCGGTACATTCCAGTTCGAGTCGGCCGGTATGCAGAAATACCTCAAAGAGTTGCAACCAAGCAAATTTGAAGACCTGATCGCCATGAACGCGCTCTACCGCCCGGGGCCTATGGACTATATCCCTTCATTTATCTCCCGTAAGCACGGCAAGGAGGAGATTTCGTACGACCTGCCCGTCATGGAAAAATACCTGAGCGAAACCTACGGAATCACGGTCTATCAGGAACAGGTGATGCTTCTCTCCCGTCTGCTCGCCGGCTTCACAAGGGGACAATCGGACGAGTTGCGGAAAGCGATGGGGAAAAACCTGATCGACAAGATGACGGCGTTGAAAGAAAAATTTATCGCAGGCGGAATAAAAAACGGATACGACGCAAGAATACTCCACAAAATATGGAGCGATTGGGAGAAATTCGCCTCTTACGCCTTCAACAAATCGCACGCAACCTGTTATTCGTGGGTAGCTTACCAAACAGCGTGGCTCAAAGCCAACTATCCGTCGGAATTTATGGCGGCGGTGCTCTCCAATAACCTGAACAACATCACCGAAATTACAAAATTCATGGATGAGTGCATGACGATGGGCATCAACGTATTGCCTCCCGACGTAAATGAATCGGTGTTGAAATTCTCCGTCAACGATGCGGGCGACGTCCGTTTCGGGCTGGCCGCCGTCAAGAGCGTAGGGCAAAACGCGGTAAACGACATCATTGCAGAGCGCGCCCGGAACGGCCGATTTAAAGATATTTTCGATTTCGTGGAACGGGTAAACCTCTCTTCCTGCAACAAAAAAAATATTGAGGCTTTGGCGCTGGCCGGGGCTTTCGACTCCTTGCCGGGCATACGGAGGGAACAGTTCGTCGCACACAACAGTAAGGGCGAAGAATTTTTAGAAACCCTTACCCGTTACGGCTATAAATACCAGCAGGAAAAGACAGAAGCAATGAACTCGTTATTCGGAGACGACGCTTCATTCCAAATAGCCCATCCCGAAATTCCCAAGGCCGACCCCTGGTCTGACCTGGAAAAGCTGAACAAAGAAAGGGAACTAATCGGTATCTACCTGTCGGCGCACCCGCTGGACGAATATGAGTTTATCCTCAAATATGTATGCAATGCCGATACGCAACAATTACAGGATCTCGATCCGTTGAACGGGAAAGAGATCACATTCGGCGGCATTGTCACTGCCGTACGTGAAGGACAAACCAAAAGAGGCTCGCCCTACACGATCTTCAAACTGGAAGATTATTCGGGCAAGTATGAGGTAGCGCTTTTCAGCGAAGACAGCATAATATTCGGCAGGTATGCGCGCATTGGCTTGTCTGTTTATATCGAAGGAAGAGTGCAACCCAAGCCTTACCGGAAGGATGAGATGGAAGTAAGAATTTCGTCTATCGCCCTGTTATCCGAGGTAAAAGACAAGCTGGTTTCAAAGATCACATTGCAAATTTCCCTGTCGGAAATAGATGACGCCTCAGTCGCCGAATTATCGGCGCTTGTAAAAAACAATTTCGGAAATTCATTGTTATATTTCCAAATCATCGGAGAGAACCCTCACATGAAAATTCAGTTGTTCTCACGACCGTCTAAAATTCAAGTGAACAAACGTTTCATAGATTACTTAAAGAATAATTTATCTATAGATTTTACAATCAACTAATAAAAAGAGACAAATATGGCGCTTCAAATTACAGACGCAACCCTTGACGAGGCGTTGCAAACAGACAAACTGGTGGTCTTGGATTTTTGGGCAGAGTGGTGCGGCCCCTGCAAAATGATCGGCCCTATCATCGAGGAGATCGGCGAAGAATACGAGGGTAAAGTAGTGGTGGGTAAACTGAATGTGGACGACAACGACGAAACTACCGGTAAATACGGTATCCGCAGTATTCCTACTGTGCTTTTCATTAAAAACGGAAATGTGGTGGATAAGGTAGTAGGGGCAGGCCCCAAAACCCTTTTCACCGAAAAAATCGACAAGCTGCTGTAACGTCTCCCCCTGCTCGGTCTCTATCCCTAAAAAGCGGCAGAACCGAAAGAGATCATGAAAAAATCCGGAACCGGTGATCTCAACCGGCCGTTTTTTTAGGCTATCCGGGGAACTGATAGTTGTAATAAAATGTATTACTTTTGCCTGAAATAGAGAATTGTTTTATTTCTTTGTCATTTGATGAAACGAGCATAACAAAATATTATGGTTAGAGCGAGTTCCGTACGCCTTGATGCAAAGAATAAAATAATGGTATGAATTATAAAGCATATACTTCTTTTTCAGATTCTCAAACAATATCCCAATCACAGTTTGAAGAGTTGTTTTGTTGTTTTTATTCACAGGTTGCCGCCTACGCCGCCGTGATATTGGATGATAAAACGGCAGGAGAGGATATTGCCCAGGAAGTATTCGCCTACGTGTGGGAAAAACGGAATATATTGCACTTGGGAGATAAATTTCGTAGTTACCTCTTTCAATTAACATACTCTCGGTGCATCGACCACATCAAGAAAAACAAACAATCGGAAAAATATACCCAAGAATCATTTTTAAAATTTGCCGAAGAATACCATACCTACCTCGAAAATGACTGCCAACCTATACAGGAACTTTTCAGTAAAGATTTTGAAAGAAGTTTGAACGCACTGCTCAAAGAGCTTCCCGATACACGCCGGAAGGTTTTTGAACTGGCCTACCGCGATGGACTAAAAACAAAAGAAGTCGCTGAAAATCTAAAAATGCCGCAACGCACGGTAGAGAGTCATATCTATCTCGCTTTAAAATTTTTGCGATCCCGCTTAGTCCCTTCCGACTTCTTTATATTGACGCTTCTTTGTTATTTTCCTTAAAATAAATCCCCTTTTGTTCCGTAGTTTTTCAATCTTGCTCGTTTATTATATAAACGTCGCTTATTATTGTTTGCTATGGATGCTGGTTTTTCGTTATTGGTCAAATATCTCTCCCAACCTCTTTCACTTGCCGAGCGGGAT
>JAISZV010000187.1 GCA_031284475.1 Proteiniphilum sp.
TACATTTCTTTTGAGTTATAAATTAAAAGTGAAAAGTTTATGATTTGGGATGACCGTCTGAGTTACAAATTAATCACATCGTTAAATCAATAAATCATCACATCAATTAAATGCTCCATGGCGCGCGCATCGGTTGATCCAGCAGGCGGTTGGCTTCTTCATCGTTCACAAAGAGTTCGCTCACGGGGTCAAACTCCAGTGTTCTGTTCAATTGAAGCGCCGCCACACCCATATTGACGATAGTAGCGGAACGGTACCCGTTGATCTCATTCAGGGCAAATTTCTGCCTGTTGCAAATACATTCAAGGAAATCGGTATTCTGGGCCTGCGGTTCGGGGAAATCGGCCAGTTTCTTTTCCCAGTCGGGTATATCGCATACAAAATTTTTATATACATTGCCGTTTGGCCCGGAAATATAGGGAGTACCCGGTTCCCCGTAGTCGCCTCCCCAAAGAGTGATTTGGCAACCGTCTTCATAGGTATAGGTGATGGATCGCCATGTTCCCACCGCGTCGGGATGCTGTTGCGGTGCGTCTACTTCCACCTTGACGGGACTGGCATCATCTTTGCCGAGAAGGTATTGTACCGGGTCGATGTAGTGTTGTCCCATATCGCCAAGTCCTCCGCCGTCGTAGTCCCAATATCCGCGAAAGGTCTGGTGCACGCGGTGTGCATTGTAGGGTTTGTAAGGGGCGGGGCCCAACCACATATCATAATCAAGCTCTTCGGGGATGGGTTGCGGCTCCAGGTGCGTTTTCCCTACCCAGTAGAACTTCCAGTCGAATCCGGTATGTTTACTGATAGTCACTTTCAACGGCCAACCCAAAAGGCCGCTGTCAACTAATTTTTTGAGGGGTTTCACCGGCGTTCCCAGCCCGTAGAACTGATCTTTGAAGCGGAACCATGTGTTGAGGCGGAAGATATTGCCGTGTTGCGCTATCGCTTCCTTTACCCGTTTTCCCTCGCCAATAGTACGTGTCATCGGTTTTTCGCAGAAGATGTCTTTTCCCGCCTTTGCCGCTTCCACCGACATGATCCCGTGCCAGTGGGGCGGAGTGGCAATGTGCACTATATCTACATTTTTGTCGAGGATAAGATCGCGGAAATCGCGATAGAGGTTGATCTTTTCCTTTACCATGGCGGCTACTTGCGAGAGGTGATTTTTGTCCACGTCGCATAAGGCCACCACACGTGTGTTGTCGTAGGGAATATGGCCTTGCCCCATTCCGCCTACGCCTATGATCCCTTTGGTCAATTCGTCACTTGGGGCGATCAAGCCTTTCCCGATCACGTTTCGGGGAACAATGGTGAGTAATGTTACTCCCCCCATCGTTTTTAAAAACTGTCTTCTGCTGGTCATTGATATTTTTAAAATTTAGTTGGTTTAGGGTTATTCAAAACAAACCCGTTACAAAAATACTTTTTTTGTAATAGAAAGAAGCAAACAGGAGTATAAAATCTTTAAAGATCGGGATTATATTATGATGATCTATGATAAAAAGAGGATAATCCGTTTGGGTTTTTATAATTTCAATTCAAATGAAACCATTTCAAACGGGTTTTATTCCTTATGAGGAACGCCGGCCAAAGGAATGGTTTCCGGAATACCTTCCACTTTCCCCATGTCGTAAGTCTTAGGACCCAGATAGAGGTCGGAATTCATGACTTCCTCCCTGGTGACGTCTTTTCCGGTGTATGCGGCCATTCGGCCCATGATAGCCACAAGCGTGGAGTTAGCCTGGTCTTCGCCGTCGTTTATGGCGTTTCCCGTCCTTATGGCTGTGACTAAATTGATGTGTTCCTGTACAAAAGGATTGGTTACGTGCCATTCCGATTGTGTGTCGCTTTCGGCAGGATGGGGATATTCCCATATCATATTACCCTCCAGGTCGTATAACTTCCCTGCTGCGTCGGCATAACCCCGGCTGCAACAGATCTGCTCAACCTTTCCGTTGGAACAGCCGTCGATTTGCCTTGCCGCGCAATGGGTTCTCATGCCGTTTTCGTACAGGTATTCGATGCTGAAGAAATCATATTGGTCGCCGGTAACCCTTCTCTGGCGTCCGCCCCATCCGCTGGCTTGTATGGGATATTCACCGAGATACCAGTTCATCACATCTATCTCATGGATAAATTGTTCGGTAATATGATCTCCCGATAGCCAGCAGAAGTTCACCCAGTTCCTCAACATATATTCCATATCCGACCACTCCGGTCTTCTGCTGCGAAACCATAAAGCGCCTCCGTTCCGGATAATGTGCGCGCCCGTAATGTCCCCGATTTCACCGTTCAACACCCTGCGCCGCGTTTCCATATAATCTTTTTGCGAGCGGCGAATGGTTCCGCTGATCACATTCAGTTTCATGGACTCCGCTCTTTTCATCGAAGTCATCACTTTGCGCACGCCTGCCGGATCTACGGCGATGGGTTTCTCCATGAAGATATGCTTTCTTGCGTTCACCGCAGCCTCTACATGGGTAGGCCTGAAATGCGGAGGAGTACACAGTAATACGACGTCCACCCCCGAATCGATCACCTTTTCATAGCTGTCGAACCCGATAAAACAGCGCTCGTCGGGTATCTCTACGTTTTTCTGGTTTTTCAGTATCTCCCTGCACGCGGCCATCTTATCCGGAAAAACGTCTCCAAGAGCTGTTATCTGCAAATTAGGCCCGGCATTCAGAAAATCGACCGCGGCTCCCGTGCCCCGGCCTCCGCACCCAATCAGCCCGGCTTTGAGTATTTTTCCGTCGGGCGCTTGATCAAGTAATACGGGGAGTTGTAATTCTTTTCCCCTCCTTTTTTGTTGTGATGAGCAGGAACTTAACAGAGGAATTCCTCCGACTGCTCCTATTGTGCTTGCTGCTACCGAACTTTTCAGAAAGTTCCTTCGTGATAATAATGGATCGTTTTGTTGCATTGGGTTTATTGTATTTTAGATTGATGTGTTTATTAGAAATGAGTATGACGTAGATCTACGTTTATAACCTGTGTTCATCGGTTTCGTCGATGTAAAACGGGCGTCATTATTCATAAGGAGGAGATAATATTTATAAGTAGGAGATAATTTCATCCATTTGCACGGAAATCTTCTTTAAATGATCCCTATCGCCTCCGGATACCTCTGCCGTGAGCCATCCGCCCGTATGGCCGGTTTCGCGTACCGCTTGCATGACCACCGGCCAGTTGTTGTCTCCCTTCAGCAGATCTACCTTGAATCCTTCCCATAACCCTTTCGAGTTCATCAGTTCGCGGCTAAATTCCTTGATATGGAGTTTCATGATACGGCGGTTCAATGTTTTGATCCAGTGTTCCGGCCAGCCGTAACGCAACACGTTGCCGATATCAAAATACCATCCTACCAGCGGGTGGTTGATCTCATCGACATACCTTTTGGCCTCTACCGGACTGATCAGGAAGTTATTCCATACATTCTCCAGGGCGATCTGCATTCCGGTTTCTTCGGCGTAAGGTATCAGTTCGCGTATCGCATTCTGGGAGTTGATGTATGCCTGTTCATACGGCACCTTGTCATTGACGACGCCTGGTACTACCAGTACGGTATCTCCACCCAGTTGTTTCACCTCATGGAGCGAAACGGCCACCGACCGGATGCATTTCTTTCTCACTTCCGGATCGGGATCGGAAAGCGGCGAACTCCAGTGGTCTTTATTGACGACCGAGGGGAGTTCTATTCCCGATTTTTCTTTGGCGTCAAGAATTTCCGCCACCGAAAAGTCTACCGGACTGTTGAGTTCCACTCCATCAAAGCCCAAATCCCTGACAAGTTTAAATTTGTCGGTTAATGGCAGTTCTTCATTAATCATTCCAAACCCCAAACTCTTTTTTAAGGTTACCTCCTTCACTCCCCGGCTGAATTTGTCCCGTGAAACAGAGGCTGAAACCGGAAGAACAGCAGCCGAAGAAAAGGGTGGGATTGCCGTTGCACCTACGATAACGGCAGCCGATTTGATAAATTCCCGTTTGTTCATATCAGATAAGAAATAGTAATATCTCGTAAAGATACTAAATATTAAATAAGTAAGATTTTTTTTGCAAAAAAAGTTTCCGAAAAAGTAAAATTCAGAGAGTAAAGGATGCAAAATCCGACGTCTTTATGAAAATAGATACCTGTAGGTAGGAAATTTTACTAAAAGTAGAGCAAAACCATTTAGTCGGATACTTCAATGCCGGATAGGAAACTTTGTAGCGAAGGCCGGACGATTTCAGAACCCCGGTTTGAATTTGGCTGTTTTTGCTTTCCTCTTGTTAAACCGGTACAACCTGGGAGCCCTGTAAGGCACATTCTTTTGTACTTCATCCAATTGTTCCAGCCCATCGATCAGGAGCATTTTCTTTTGAAAATTACGGACGTCGGATTTTGTTTCAAGTACAAGGTCGTATAAACTGCGGAGTTGGGTCATTGTAAATTTGCGGGGCAATAATTCAAAAAGCATGTAAGGTTGAAGCATTACCTGATGACGTATATGCCTCAGTGCCTCTTCTGCAATCTGATTGTGATCGAAAGCGAGTTTCATATTGGCAAGGGATATAACGTCATACCACCGGGCGGTAGTGTTTTCGGACTCGAAAATAATTTTCCGGCTGATCTTAATGAATGCCAGATAGCCAACGGTGACAATGCGCCCTATTTTCATGTTGGTGGTTTTTTCCAGCCAGTTCTTATCCCTGGGGTTGCTGGCCCTTTTGGGATCCCCAAAGCTGTGGAACTGGCGCAGGAAAATATTCTTCAACCCCGTGAGTTCATTTAAAATGCGTATTGCAGCCGTATCCAGGTCTTCATCCTGGTATATAATGCTTCCGGGCAGTTTTTTATCGCTGTAGTTCCCGTTCACTTCACTGATTGTACGCTCGATCAATAGTATTTTAAGCCTTTCCCCGTCAAAACCGAAGATAACGCAATCAACCGAGACATGAGGGTTGTATGCCAATGTGTGAGGGGTGTTCTGTGGCGTTTTACTGTTTGTCATAAGATTCTTGTTTTCAGTACAAAGGTATGCTATAAATTGAAGCGGCGCAAAAAAATATCATCTTAATATCACTGCTTGT
The DNA here is from genome assembly GCA_031284475.1 of Proteiniphilum sp. GTDB lineage: Bacteria > Bacteroidota > Bacteroidia > Bacteroidales > Dysgonomonadaceae > Proteiniphilum. The sequence continues at coordinate 5,071 of JAISZV010000187.1, forward strand.
TGATCTATTTTTATCTTTTTGTTCGGGGTCAACGCATAAAAAACTCAAAAAAAGCTATGTTGTCAATAATTTAGAGATTTGGCTGTTAATAATTTGTGTTGGGGTATGATGGCGAGGTTATCAGTGTGGATGGCAAGTGCATAAAAGGATACAAGAACAGTTTCCATGAGAAAAACCCCATTTGCATGGTCAGTGCCCGGGCCGGCGAAAACCGATTCTCTGCTTGTTTTTATGTGACTAAACTTTTCCAATTCTATTGTTGGCTCTATTTTAATAAGTCTTTTTTGTAAGAAATAGGCAAAAAAATTAAGCCTGATAATCACGTTCTTATAAAATAATTTATCAGCATTTTGCACTTTCTAAAGCGAGTTATTGTTTGAATTTCCTGATGATGAATAGCTCTTGTTTGATTGAAACCTTCCCCTGTTCTCAAAAACAAGGGAGTTTTTCTCTATTATTCCTTATTCTTTACCAAGTACTGCAAATCGGACCTTCTGCAATTCGCTTTAATTCAGCGGCGACTCCTGCATTATCGACAATGATTTCGGCATGGAAGACCTTCTGTTCTATCCGTTCATCAAAAGTGTCTGACACTGCGCCGGCAAACATGCCTTGCGTGAGATTACCGATTTCGGATGCCGGAATATGAGTGAATTTAACCGGGTGGAACTGGCCGTTGAGTTCTGTTTCCGGGTGAAAGATGATTGCCGGTTAATGAATAATTTTGGAGAGAGGTAATTTGGATTGAATATATTTTACCCCTCCTCATTTTGTTATATATTGGCTTTTGGAAGTTTACAGGGGAAAGCGTATCTTTACGGGCATAAATTGTTTCTGATTATGAGTTGGAAAGAAAAAGCAATCAATTGTTTGAAAGATAGTTTGTATCCTGTTCCTTCCGAATTGAATGAAATAGACTGGAAAAGCGGTTTGTCGTCAAAAACCGACAGGCTGGCGCAGCACTTGTGCGCTTTTTCCAACCATGAGGGCGGTGGTTTCCTTGTGTACGGCGTGAATAATGACGGTACAATGTTTTCCGTAACCAGGGAAGAAGCCGACGCTGTTGTTAAGAAATTAGGAAATATTGCTCTGAACACTCTCTCCCAGTCTGTACAGATACAGCATGATACAGTTGATTATGAAGGTAGTGCCCTGCTGTTTATTTACATTCCCGAACAAACGGAGAGACCTGTACATTTGCGCGGCAAAACTATTTATGACAGT
>JAISZV010000150.1 GCA_031284475.1 Proteiniphilum sp.
GTGCAGCATCGAATGGCTCACGTTCGCCCGACGCGCAATAGCCATCATCTTGGCGTTGCCGTAGCCTTTTTCGAGAAACTCCGCTTCGGCGGCTTCGAGAATGATTTGTTCGGAGCGTAATTCTTTATTAGCCATTTTATTATAATTATACTGTTTTGTTCGACAATATTGTCGATGCGAAGGTACGTATTATTTTTACTATTGATACAAACATTTTAAATAAAAAACAGTGTAGATGATAATTTGAAAGACCGGGGCATTTTTCCTGTCGGAGAAAAAGGCAGCAACGAATTGAAAATTGCCGGTCTTATGGGGTGCGCTTTGGGGCTTTGTTTAAGGCTCCCTGTTTGTCTTGCCTCTGTCTGCATAAAACTCAGAACCGGTTAATAGATACCTTTTCGGCAGCGATCTTCTGCCTTGCCTTTGCCTGCATAAAACCCGTGGCAAAGAACCGGTCAATAGGGCGATAGTGATCTCATGATTCTTTTGCTATATCTCAACCTCCTCTACGATTTCCGCCATAAAACGGTAGAGGCCGGCAATCTGTGTGAAGTCCTCTATCAACTGAAGCGCGATAGCTTCGTTAAACAGCCGTTTATCCGTCAGAGGCAGGGTTTTAATTACATATACGTTTTTGCGTTGCATCCACGGCTGATAAAATTCGGGGAGATCATTTGCCGGCGGACGTTTGTAAGTTTCCCCGGCTACCTCGAACCCCGTATTCAATACTGTTTGCGCCATTTCTCCAAATGATTCGGGATTATATCCGATCTCCTCCCTCAGGTGGTCTATCACCTTGCGTTTAGGCATGAAAAGCCCCATTCCGTACATGAAATATTCGTCGTTAAATTCGGCAAAATAACCGGGAAAATTTTCCCAATGAGTGGTCATACGCTGAAAATTCAGCCACATACTGGTTTTGTATGGGTCTTTATTGGACGAAAACCGGATATCGCGGTAAATGCGTGAAAGCATTTTTTGCGGCCTCAGGTCGAACATCGGGTCAATATTATACATGGCCGGCGAGAGCATGGCTCCCAGCGCACGGAACGGTTCCAGCAACGCTTCCCGGTAAACGTCTTTGCGCTCGTCGAACCATTGCTTGTAGTTATTTTCTTTCAGCTCCTGTAAAAACCGTACGGTTTCGGGTCTAAATCCCGTGAAGGATGGAATTTCTTTCATGAACGTGAGTTTTTTGTTTGTAAAATTAGCAAAATATATCATAAGACGTCTTTGAAAATAGATCGAAAACGTTCCTTTTGCTCAATACCTGCTTTTCCGCTTTATTATTTTGATAGTTGACGGAGTTTTTTTGGTCGTTGACAGAGTTTTCAACACTATTGTTTATAACTTCTGGAAAAGAATGGCCGTTAAAATTCCCGTAGGAACAAATTAGTGCCTACCTTTACCGTCTTCTCATCAAAACTTACGCGAAAATGGAAAGACAAAAACGGAAACCCACCGTAAAGGTGGTTGAAAAAATGGTTGTTGCGCCTGATATAGGCAAGTTACCCCCTCAGGCCAAAGAATTGGAGGAAGCAGTGCTGGGCGCCCTGATGCTCGAAAAGGACGCTTATTCCATTGTAAGTGAGATATTGAAGCCGGAAAGCTTTTACGATCCTTCTCACCAGTTGATTTATGGTTCCATTCAGGGGCTTGCCTTGCAACAGAAGCCGGTGGATGTACTGACGGTTGTAGAGGAACTGAATCGGCGGGGTGAATTGGCGACTGCCGGGGGAGCGGTCTATATTGCCGAGTTGTCGGAAAAAGTAGCCTCTGCCGCGCACATTGAATACCATGCCCGTATTATAGCCCAAAAATATATGGCGCGGGAATTGATCTCTTTTTCTTCGGACGTGTCGCAGCAGGCGTTCGATGAGACGGTTGATGTGGACGACCTTATGCAGGAGACCGAAGGCCGCCTGTTTGAAATTTCACAGCAGAATGTGAAAAAAGATGTGATCCAGATCAATCCTGTCATCAGGGAGGCGATGAATAATATTCAATTGGCGGCTAACCGTAAAGACGGGATGAGCGGCCTGCCCACCGGTTTCAAGGAGTTGGATAAGTTGACTTCGGGGTGGCAAAATTCCGACCTGGTAATCATTGCTGCGCGCCCTTCTATGGGTAAGACCGCCTTTGTGTTGTCGATGGCAAAAAATATGGCGCTCGATTACGAACTGCCGGTAGGCGTTTTCTCGCTCGAAATGTCGAACGTGCAGTTGGTGAACCGGTTGATTGTGAATGTATGCCAGATAAAGGGAGAGAGCATTAAGAGCGGCCGCCTTTCGGAAGATGAGTGGGAACGGCTCGACAAGAATCACAAATTCCTGTATAATGCGCCTGTTTATGTAGACGATACGCCCAGCCTGTCGGTATTTGAGTTGCGTACCAAGGCGCGGCGGCTGGTGCGCGAACATGGGGTGAAGATTCTGATTATCGACTACCTCCAGTTGATGAATGCGAGCGGCATGAGTTTCGGCAGCCGTGAGCAGGAGGTGAGTATGATCTCCCGTTCGTTGAAAGGATTGGCCAAAGAATTGAATCTCCCCATCATTGCCCTGTCGCAGTTGAACCGTGGGGTGGAATCGCGTCAAGGAGTTGAAGGTAAAAGGCCGCAGTTGGCCGACCTGCGCGAATCGGGAGCGATTGAGCAGGACGCCGATATTGTCTGTTTCATCCATCGTCCCGAATATTACAGGATCACCGAAGATGAACGGGGCAATTCACTGGTAGGCATTGCCGAGATTATTGTGGCAAAGCATCGTAACGGGCCTACCGGTATTGCCAATATGCGGTTCGATAATGAGTACGCCCGGTTCCAGAACTTAGACGATAATGTTGTGGGCAGGAATTATGTGGAACGTCCTTCAAGGATGAACGCACATTCCAAACCGGTCAAGTCTTCCGCAAACGTACCCCCCTCATCCGGTTTTATGTCGCAAGAAAACGACCCGTTGCCATTTTATGAACAAACCTAATTGTGTTTAAATTGTTATAATTACCGTCAAACTATTTGTTGTATATTGCAAAGGCAAAGTGTAATAAAAATTGTATAAGCAACTCATATAAATTGAAATTAAAAATGCATCACAGGTTTAATCTGCGTAAAATATTTTCGGGCGTTCTTTTCTTAAGCATATCGCTTCTTTCGCTTCCGGCGCAGGATATGAAGTATAAAACGGTGGAGGCGAACGGGCAGACCTATTATGAATATACCGTTCGCTCCGGAGAGGGGCTCTATGCCGTTTCCCGTACATTCTCGGTTTCGGTGGCCGATATTTTGCGGCATAATCCCGGAGCGGAAAGAGGCTTGAAGAACGGGCAAAAGTTGTTGATTCCGGCTACCGGGGAGAACCTGTCTTCCCCTGAAGATCAGAACACAGCTTTTCAACATACCGTAGCAGCCGGGGAAACAGTGTACGCTATTGCTAAAATGTATCATACGACCGTAGATGAGATATTCCGCCTTAATCCCGGCGCCAGTGAAGGGGTTGCCGAAGGCCGGGCGCTTACCATCCCGCAACGTCGTGTTATCAGTGACGAAAAGGAAGAGAATTATCGCTATCATACCATACTTCCCAAAGAGACGCTCTACTCCGTATCGAGAACCTATTCCCTGAAACCGGAAGATGTGATGAGGGCAAACCCCGGATTGTCGGTAGAGACATTCAGGATAGGGACAACCATCCGCATCCCTTTTTTCGAATCGTATGAAGTGATCTTACCGTTTGAGGAGCAAACCGCCAACATCATTCATAAAGTAGAGAGAGGCGAGACCCTTTATAGCATTGCAAAACGGTATAATGTGGAGGTGCAGGATATTCAGCGGTTGAATCCGATGCTTTCGGGGGGGCTGAAAAGTAATATGGAATTGTTTGTTCCGGTGAAAAAGAGCCTTCTCGAAGACGATTCCATGCCGGATGCAAATGAGGCAAACCGGTTGCTTAGCCAATCAATTCCGTCGCAAAGGGTCGATGTGATGAAGGTGGGATTGCTGCTGCCGTTCCTCGATGAGGCGAGAGGGGCGCACCTGCGGCTTCAGGAGTATTACGAGGGATTCCTGCTGGCGGTGGAGAAAATGAAGAACGACGGGGCCAATGTAGAATTGTATGTTTTTGAGACCGGCGAGGGCGACGATACGCAGAAGTTGCAAAGTTTGCTCGGTACATTGGAGATGCAGTCGCTCAATCTGATCATCGGAGGCGTAAACGATGCGCAGATCAAAATGCTTTCCGATTTTTCCGTATCTCACAATATAAAATATGTGGTGCCGTTCTCGCAAAGCAACGGAGAGGTACTGAACAACGGTAACATATTCCAGGTAAACCCAATGCAGAATATGACCTACACGAAAGCCTCTTCCGTTTTCCTCCGGACATTCCGCAATGCGAATATCATATTTGTGCGGGGAGGGGAAAACGATAAAAGCGAGTTTGTTTCTTTGCTGCAAAACGATCTTCGCAAGAATAACGCCGGGTATGCAACTTTGGATGCGTCCGCTCTTCCGGGCGGTTCAATTCTTGCGCTGTTGAGCAGGAATAAAGAGAATGTGATTGTGCCTGCAAGCGGCGATTCGGGCCTGCTGCGCCAGATAACGGATGAATTGAAAAAGATGCGGGAGACGGATTCCGGGTTTGCCGTCCGCCTGTTCGGATACCCTGACTGGCAGGCTTATTCTAATCTGAAAGAAGATTACAGCTTGTTAGGCGCTTATATTTTCGCCCCTTTCTTTGTCAATGATCAGGATCGCGATGTAGAGGCGTTCAAAAGCAATTTCCGCAAATGGTACGGCAGAGACCTTTTGGAAACATTCCCCAGCTACGGGATGTGGGGGTACGATACCGGGCTGTTTTTCATGACTGCCCTGCAAAGGTATGGTAACAATTTCGAGCAGAATATCGGGCGGGTGAACGTAAATTCCCTGCAATTCCCATTCTATTTTGAGCGGCCCAATAATTGGGGCGGGTTCGTCAATTCCGGATTGTATTTCATTCATTACGATACAGACGGCAAAATCATTAAAACAGACAAAAGCCGATGAAACCATTTCTTAATCCTGTTGTTTTGTGTTTTCTTGTCTTTTTGAGCGCTGCTCCGTTGCATGCCCGGGAAAAAGATCCGTTCAAAAACGAATTGTATTTGGGAGCCGGCGTCGGCGGCCTTTTCTCAAAGGTGGATTTTGTTCCGCGCGTGCCGCAGGTTTACAAGCAGGGCGTTTATGGCGGTATATCGGCAAAGTATATTTCCGAAAAATACCTGGGGCTCATCATGGAGCTTAATTTTGCACAACGTGGCTGGAAAGAGGAATTTGACCCCTCTTCTACCGATTTTTCTTACAGCAGAACGCTCAATTACATCGAAATACCGTTTATGACGCATATTTACTTCGGAAGAAAAGCGCGGTTCATAGTGAATGCCGGCCCTCAGGTATCTCTGCTTGTAGGCGATAATCAGAAGATGAGCCGGGCGTTGTCAGATGACGTGGACTCCCGGAGGGCTGATAATCCCGGGACGAGAATCGGGATGCAGTATGAAGGTATGTATGAACTGAAACGGATAGATTACGGCCTGGTTGGAGGAATAGGTATGGAGTTTAAAACCGGCGTCGGCGATTTTGATCTGGAGGGGCGTTACTATTTCGGGCTGGGCGATGTTTTCACTAACCGGCGAAGCGAGGAAGCTTATTTTTCCCGTTCGGCTTCCCGTATGATCGAAGCAAAACTTACCTATTATATCAGGATTTTCTAACTCTTTTTCCACCAATCTTGTTTTGCTTCGTTGGCAAGAGCATCTACATCTGCTTGTTTGGCTTATGATCCGAATGTTGCTTCCTTGTAAAACAAATAATCGATCAATTCTTGCAAACTCTCCGTATTGACAGTATCCGGAAGACGAATGACAACTTCATTGTTTATCCTTTCTATAATCATAATTATCGAACTTTTATTTGATGATCGTTAGGCAAATAACAAAACAATCGCAAGAAATCGGAATTTAGAAGAAATAAATTCCTCCTTTTTTTCGTGTAAACCAGTATGCCAAAGATCAATTTTAGTTACTGAAATAGCTTAAATGAACGGATACTCTTGTTATTAAGCAAAAGTATGCCCTAAAAC
>JAISZV010000159.1 GCA_031284475.1 Proteiniphilum sp.
TTTGGTTCTGCGGATGGTATCGGGAAAATGGCTGTTACCTCCGTCAATGATAATATCGCCCGGTTCGAGCAGAGGAATAAGTTGTTCGATAAAATCATCCACGGGCTTACCCGCTTTTACCAGCATCATCACTTTTCGCGGTCTTTCTATGGACGCCACCAATTCCTCCAAAGAATGCGCGCCGATAAAATTCTTCCCTTTTCCCCGTCCGTTGACAAACGCATCTACCTTATCGACGGTACGGTTGAACACAGCTACCGTGTAGCCCTTACTTTCCATGATTAAGACCAGATTTTCACCCATTACGGCTAATCCGATCAAACCTATATCTGCTTTTTTGTTCATCGTATATTTTTATATTATTTAGCGCCAAGCGTTTCAGAACGTTTTTATCCGTTCAAAAAATGTACTGAAACAGTTGCGTTTTGATTTTGTTTCTTAAGAAAACCCATATTGGGATATTGGATGTAAGATATGGAATACTTGCCTAATTAATTGTCAATTATCAATTGTCAATTATCAATTTATCACCTGACCACTCTCGCATTGCCTTTCCAGATACTCCATATCATCTCCTCATCGGCCGGTTGGGCGTAATCCGTCAGGAAAGTAGTCGCCAGTGCGCCGCTCGCCCAGGCAAAACGCACCCAGTCTTCGGGCGCCATCCCTTTCAGGATGCTATAGAGCAGTCCGCCCACGAAGCCGTCGCCGCCACCGATACGATCCATCACATTGATCCTGCGTAAGGGAGCTTCATACCAATTCCCCTGTTCATAAACAATGGCGCCCCAGAGATGTTCATTGGCGCTGATCACCTCACGCAGCGTATTGGCAAAGACGGAAACATGGGGAAACGCTTTCTTCGCGTTCAGGATCATTCCTTTAAAAGCATCCAGCGTTCCTCCGATATTTTCACCCCCCGCTTTCGGCCCTTCGATGCCGAGACAAAGTTGAAAATCCTCTTCATTGCCGATAAGAATATCGGAAAGGGAGGTGATTTCGGTGAAAGCCTCTCTCAACTCTTTTTCCCTTCCTCTCCAGAAAGTAGCGCGGTGATTCAAGTCGAAAGAGATAAGCGTGCCCTGTTTTTTGGCATACCGGGCAATCTCAAGGCAAAAGTTACTTGTATCGGGAGAAAGCGCCGCGATAAGTCCGGAGAGGTGTACAATTTGTACGCCCTCCCGGCCGAAAATCCGTTCCAAATCGAAATCTTTTACATTCAATGTTTTTCCCACCTCTCCCGCACGGTCGTTCAGCACCCGCGGGCCACGCAGCCCGAAGCCGCTGTCGGCGATATTAAACTGATGGCGATACCCCCAGGGATCACCCTGCGGTACTTCCGGCCCTTCATATTCCATATTCCTCGCCCTGAGATCGGCCTTAATAAAAGCGGCGACCGGGCTGTTCTTTACAAAGGCGGCGAGTACCTTCACGGGAAGCCCGAGGTAAGACGAAATGCTCGCCACGTTGGTCTCAGCGCTGGTCGCCTGCATCCGGAAAAGGTTGGTACTCTGCACCGGCTGCGCATCTACCGGCGTAATGCGCACTCCCATACTGGTGGGTACCACCAATGAATATTTAAACTCTTTTTTTAATGCTAAAGACATTTCTCTAATGTGCTAATGTGAATAATATGCTAATGTGAATAATATGCCAATGTGACTAATGTAATGATTCAATGATTCAAATAATTATCAATTATCAATTTATATGCTGAACGCATCAAAGCCTCCGTCCACAATCGCTACTGTTCCCGTCACAAATTTCGAGGCGTCGCTCACTAAGTAGTGGAGCGTTCCCAACAGGTCTTCGGGAATCCCGAACCGGCGGAAAGGGGTGTGCGCAATAATGGTATTACCCCGCGCCGTATAAGAGCCGTCGGGGTTGGTGAGCAACGCCCGGTTTTGTTCCGTGATGAAAAAGCCGGGACACAATGCGTTGACCCGAAAATCCTCCCCGAATTTAGTAGCCAGTTCTCCCGCCATATATTTGGTAAAGTTGGTCACTGCCGCTTTGGCCGCTCCATACCCCGCGACACGCGTCAGGGGACGTAAAGCGGACGCGGAAGATATATTCACGATATTCCCCCTTTTCTCCCTGACCATGTATTCGGCAAAAACCAGCGTGGGGACAACCGTTCCCATCAGGTTAAGATCGACCACTTTCCGGAAATCATCTGTCTTCAGATCAAAGATGGTATTGTTGGGGCCGATGGTCGCACCCGGCATATTCCCGCCGGCGCCGTTGATCAACACATCAATTTTCCCGTACCGTTCCGCGATCTCTTCGGCATTCCGTTTCAGGACAGCCTCATCGGTTACATCAGTTTGAAGAAACATGGCGTCCCCTCCGGCAACTTTCACTTTTTGCAGCAAAGCATCACCTTTCTCCTTGTTCCGCGCCAGCGCCGCCACTTTCGCACCGTGCGCCGCCAGATATTCCACCATTGAGGAACCCAGTACTCCGGTTCCTCCCGTGATAACAATCACCTTTTCTCTAATATCAAATAATTTGTACATAATTTATTGATTTAATGACGGGACAAAAATAAGCAGGTATTTTTACTTTCTATTCATTTTTACCGTAAAAAACTCTTCCAAAAACGACGGGGTCAAAAACAAAAGTCGCCTATTTAGCCCTATGAATTTTGTTCTACTTTAAATTTAAATAGTAAACAACCTTTTCAAATGCCTGTCATAAATATTCTCCTCCACGCATGAGGCGATCACACCGGCATATTTGACAAGCAGGCCGGTATAGTCGCTTCCCATTTCAGCCGCTATTTTATAAGCTACGTGAATCAACTGGCGGAAATTGGGATTGTAATCGGCATGTCCCGGAATATGGCGGAGCGTGTTGGCGTACTTCTCTCCCGTCCAGCCGTTTACCTCTTCTACGGAAGGTAGTTTCGAGCCGTCGATATTGATCACATCGGCATAAGGGGCGCACAGCTCTTCCTGCCTGTTGTATGAATTTCGATAGATTTTTTTTGCCAGTTCAAGCCCTTCTCCACCAGCCAAAGCCAATCCTATGACCTCTTCCAGCCAGGTTGTGCCGGCCGTTTTCAGATGCAAACCCTTATCATACTTGGCGATAACACCGGCCATGATCGGATAGATAGAGAATTTATCGCTTCCGGAATGAACACTCAGTTTTAATTCTTCCGGTAAACCAAATTCTTTTACTGCAAAATTAATCACAAGCACATCCTCTTCAAACTCTTTGCTAAATTGTCCCAAATCACCCGCGTAATCTACTCCTTTATTGAACCGCCCTGTGAATTTGGGAGCAATGGTCTGTACCGCCACACCCTTGTCTGCAAGCATCTTCAGGATAAAGAGCAGTTCGACGGGCGTCTGTGGAGATTCTACTTCATCCATGGAAACTTCCGTAATGAAATTCCCTTCACCTTTTTCTTTTTTCAGATAGACGTAAATCTCCGACGCGTGCTGTGTCGCGGCAAGAAACTTGCCGGCGATATTATGCAACAACTCTTCGGTTACATGTAACGGCTTTCCCATACCTGGGATATGTAGTTGCCCCATATATTTTCCGCAGGAAGCGACATAGGCAGCCACTTCCTCCTTACTACTCTCTTTGCCGATAAATGCAGCCACATCGAGCGTAAAAAAGTCGGACGACTCTACATATTTAGCTACTGTGTTCAGATTGATATGATCCGCATCCACAAAGTAAAGTCCTTTAAAATTCAACGCTTTTACCGCTTCATCCGCCTCCTTGCGCGTATCTGCCGGTTCGGTGCCTACATAGATGTGTTCCCTGTTGGATTTATTCCATGCCGGACTGATTTCCAATCCTCCTTCCCGATTCGCTTTCATGATAGCGCTCAACTGCGCTTTTCCCTGATGAGTGAAACGATCGCCCACTCCGATACTGTATTTTCCTAATTTCATTATTTCGTTATTTAAAATTTAAAAAAATCTTTCGCATTATTATATGATATATTCTCTACTATTTCTCCGAGGAATCCCATTTCCGAAGCAGGTAACAGGCCCTGTTCAACATCATTCCCGATGAGGTTGCACAAAATCCG
>JAISZV010000244.1 GCA_031284475.1 Proteiniphilum sp.
CGTGACATCTGGGCGAGTAAAATGCTTGTCTGAAATTCCGTGATGCGCATGTTTACACCTCTGATACCCGATCCGGTAGAGTAAGAGGTAGAAGTTCCGCCTTGTCCCTGGTTGTGGAAACTGTAACACCGTTTTATAAAATCGTCGTCGTTCGTAGAGATCGCTCCACCTTCCGCACAGTTAAGGTTTTTGGAGGACTGGAAACTGAATGCCCCGCCCAGTCCGTATGAACCGACTTTTTTCCCTCTCCATTCTGCCAAATGCGCCTGGCAAGCATCTTCGATAACATGGATATTGTATTTTTTCCCGATCGGTAATATCCGATCCAGGTCTGCAGGTGATCCTCCCATATGTACCGGCATAATCACTTTAGTTTGTTTCGTGACCGCAGCTTCTATTTTAGCCGGGTCAATCTGGAACGATTCGATGTCGGTATCGACAAAGATTGGTAGTGCATAGTTCAGGACAATGACGTTATAAGTCGCCACGAATGTGTATGGAGGAATGATGACTTCATCTCCCGGCCCGATGCCGATCGCTCCTAACATAGTAAAAAGCGCGCTGGTGCCGCTTGCTACGCCTAACGTGTGTTTAACATCCAGTATTTTTGCATATTCAGATTCAAATGTGGCTGACATATTTCCGTTCAACCGTCCCCACTTACCTGTTCTTAACGTATTGATAAGCGCTTGTTCCTCCTTTCCGTTAAAGATAGGCCAACCGGTAAATTTTTCCGGATACGATTTTCTTCCGCCTAATAAGGCCGGCTTTATATTATCACCGGAAAAATTCGCTCTTGAAAATGATGGCATGAATAGTAAACTACCTCCGGCTATCGCGGCTTTTCCTATAAAATTACGTCTGTTCATGATTATAAATATTAAAGTTTGTATTATTTTGCTGTGTATTTAAATAGTTCATTGCATTTTTCACACCTTGGCAGGTGATGATAAGTTCCTTTGCTTGTGCGTAATCTTCAATTCCGCTTAATTCCATCAACATTTTTGTTGCCCGGTCTATTACTTTGTTGTTAATAAGCCTGACATTCAACATTTTATTATCTTCAATCCTTCCCAAACGAATTAATACTGTCGTACTGATCATATCAAAAACCATCTTTTGAGCTGTACCGCATTTCATCCTTGTACTTCCGGTAACAAATTCCGGCCCCATGATAATTTCAACAGGATAATGGCTTATTGCAGCGATCGGAGAATTCGGATTATTAACGATACATCCGCAAGCGATCCCTTCTTCACGGCATTTTTTTAGTCCGGCCAGAACAAACGGTGTTGTGCCGCTGGCAGAAATCCCGATGACAAAATCTTTTGGGTTAACGTTGAACAAATTCATCTGCCTGACAGCATCTTCTTCATCATCTTCTTTTTCTTCGAGAGCCTCTACCAGATGTTCTTCTCCTCCGGCTAAGATGCTGTTGATAATACCTTTTTCAATACCAAATGTGTTTGGAAGTTCCACTTTGTCCAGGACGGATAACCTTCCGCCACTGCCGGCGCCAAGATAAAACATCCGTCCCCCGTCTTTGAGTCGTTTCTCAATCGCTTTAATCATGCCGGCGATTTGAGGTAAGGCCCTCTCTATAGCAAGTGCCACTTTTTTATCTTCGTTGTTAATCTTTCCGACAAGTTCTTCAACCGTCATCTTTTCAAGATGATTGTATAAAGAAGGTTGCTCTGTTATTTTTTCCATTGGTTGTATTATAACGTTTATTAAAGAGTGAATTTTACTTCAATGTTCTGCCGGCAGAAGTTTTTTTACGACATTCATCAATATTTCTTCCGATTCGGCGGTTACCGGACTGGATTTAATCTCGTATCCTCCATGCAGATAAGATTCCTTTGTCCCGATATAAAAGGGGCCATAATCACCGTATGCGGCCATTGTTACGAAAAGATCTTTTCGTAATGCTTTTGCTGCAATCTGATATTCGACAAACAACTCTCCCGGCATAAATAGGATTCTGGCGTTTCCGATGCTTAAGCAGGCAATATCAATTGTTATTCCTGCTTTTCTGCGTTTAATCCAACCCAAACATCCCAGACTGTTCGTACGGTAGCGCATATCTTTTGATCTCATTTCCGCTTCAATTTTTTCTTCAACGCCTTGGGCTACAGGTAAAGCTACCGGTTCCGTATGCCATGAAATATCCTTGGATGTAACGGAATCATTGATGCTGTTTTCCCAAGCCCTTTTCATGCCATCTGCCAGACGTTCGGCTAATATTTGCCTATTTTCCGGCGAGCCGTCATTGTATTTTCCCGCGCCGATATTTCCTCCCGCGCCGTTGAAGTGAACATGCAGGGCTTCAGGTACTTCAAGCTGCCTGTAAAACCGTGCTACTCCCGGAAAGTCGGGATTTGCAATTTTAGTGAGGTAATAACTTTGTGGATGAGTTGCATAAAAACTGAGAACAGCAATCGGTTTATCTTGATTCCAAAAGCTTATTAACGACACATCCGGGTCAATTAAACCTTCAGGCTTGGCGCGAAGTGCGGAATCTCTACAGGCTGTTGCACGCATGACATCCATGCTACCGTCTTCTTTCATAATCCTTCGGTTTGAGGCGACCCGATAAACAGGTGCGTGGCCTGTCTTTATATGTGTAACGGGTTGAGGTTTTTTAAGGGCTTCACCGATGGCATGTTTTAATCGTTCGATCGTATTGCGGGCAAAGTCACCGTTAAAACCGGCAAGTTCTATTCCGGCTTCCTTTAGAATCGCTTCTGCTGTGAAGTCGCAGATTGGAGCGTCATGTTGATGTAGTGTATGAACGACAACATGACGGGAATCGGTATTGGCCGCTATTGCCAAAGCCTTTTTAAATGCATCCTGACTTTCGTTTGAAATTCCAATCCAATCGATGGTGCATAAAACAATTGGTTTTTCAATGCCTGTAAGTACGACACCTCTGGCACGAAGCCCCAGATCCCACGTGTTGACCATGAGATCGTAAGCCAGCCAGCTCCCTACAGGAGGAGTGGCATCGATATCAAATACCGAAACATAGAGCTTTGTCGAAGCCGGGTTTGTTTGTTCGTTTTTCTCTTCGGCAGAAGATAAGAAACTACAGAAAAAAAAGAACCTTAGTATAAATAGGGGGCGTAACATGACGATATTCCGGTTAGATAGGTTTCAAACGATCCCTGTTTTCGTAGTTGCGTTTGTGGCGACGTCGCGCTCGACATCTTTCGGATCCGCTATGATTGGGAGTGCGCGACTTGTGTCGGTTATGGCAAATGGGATTTTAATAAGGTCTTCTATTTCTTTCCCGTCATGTATGAAACGGGCTAACGTATATACGTTATTATGGTTATCTATGGCGATGGAATTTACATAAGTAGGGAAACTGCCGTCTTCATAGAAGATGGGGCCGTGATCTTTATATTTATTATCGGGTAGATGATAAGTGATCAAATGTAAATATTCCAACCCTTTCGCAGCTCCCATTGATATTTTATCAACACCTTTTACACGTTGGCCGTTTTTGTATATAGGCGCTCCGGTGAGATAGCAGATCGTATCATTATTTATGGTAAAGCCCAGATATCCGTAGCTGAACTGGTCAAACATACCGCACCTCTTTGAGGGTTCCGATACAATCCGGTCGATCAGTTCGATTTTTTTGTTTCGGGTATCGAAACGGAAGAGATAGCCTGAATTTCCATGAATCCCGTAGGCGACCTGTTCCTTTTCATACCAGCAAATTTTACGCCAGTTATAGGCCATGCTGCCGGCCCCGGCGTGATCGTAGGAGCCGAAATAGTCCAAGCGCAGGTCTATATTTTCCACTTTCCGGGGAGCGTTATCTTCCGGAGAAAAAGAAAATATATCGCCTTCTGCCGTAGAGTAATATAATTTGCCATCTCGGGGGTCGACAAACATAGACCGGCACAGCACACGGTAGTCCTTTCCGATGATCCCCCCTTCTCCTTGTTCGTTAACCGGGCCGAGGTCTTTTAAGGTACCCCGTTTTATATCGTAATCAATCAGGCGGCCTTTGGGCCAGGTGATGCCATACAATCGCTCTCTCTCTTTGTCTATCGTCATAGTTAGTATGCCTTCCCCGTGAGGAGCAACGGCGAGACTTTTGATTTCGCCCGTTTTGAGATCATAATAAAGAAAATGCCCTCCCGGGTATAGTTTATACCCCTCCGGAGCATGCTTGGGAAGTTGTTCCGAGCCATCGATCATTTCGTAATACCCAACGTGTGTGGCAAAAAATAATTTTCCTTTGTGTTCGTAAAATTCCACATGGCTTTTTCCTTGTGCAATATACCGGGCTTCTTTTTCTCCCAAGATATCCGAAAGGTCGGCGATAAATTCCGTTTTATCTTCTTCCGGCTTATACCGGTAAAATTGTCCGCCTGTATCGTGCCGGGTAGACGAAAGGATATAATATATATTTCCGTCGCTCGCGCCGGAAATAGCATTGTAGGTATCGTGGGCGTCGCTGAATCCCGAATAGTAACGTATGGCAATGAACCCTTTTTCTGTCGTCTTTTTCATCTTATTTTTACTAATGAATAATTTAAGTTTATTATCCTTATACAAAAGAATGGAATAATCACGTATAATTCAAGACAGATCACGTACTTTTTTCCTCAAAAAACGTCATTTGACATTTTTGTATTTATATAAACAAAACTGTTTGGATGTGATAACAGGGCTGACGCATCTAAATCTATTTGCAATTATGGATAAAAGAGCGATCTTTCCGGCGAGAATTATACCGTTGGCAGTAGAAAGAGATCCTGTCGGCCGAGACATCGTATCCGGCAGGATCTCCGTAAAAAAATGATTGCGCGTTAATTGGCAGGCAAACGCACAAATTCCGGGAACGATGATATTCGTAATCTTGCCGCTCCCATCGGTACTAAAACGATGTCTTCCAACTCTCCCGTCGTGTGTGCCGGATAGGCGGGAAGCACGGCGCACAGTCCGAACTTATCGATTGTCCATGACGGGATTTTGCTTCCTTTTGCCTTGATTTCAATCGGTACGCTTTCTAAGGTGAAAGGGAAATTGTCGTTGGGCCAGGATTTTTTTACTATCGTAAACGATTGTTCCGGATATTCGGCGTTGCACTGCAATGCGAAATTCCATGGGCTATCGGGATAGATTTCCCATGACGGCCATTTTAATTCGTCCACTCCTTCCTGCCAGCCGGAGCCGGAC
>JAISZV010000251.1 GCA_031284475.1 Proteiniphilum sp.
GATTCTGCAACACATAGGAAGTTCTGTTGATGTTGTTCAGGGCAAATTGCAGGTTGCTCAGTACACCGCCCTCGATTGCGATCTTATCGTTCGTGCTCAGGTCTTCGCCTTCCTGTACCGATATTTTAGCTACTAACCGTTTTACCTTTACGACCTTATTGTTGGACGTCGCGTAATTCACATGGTCTTCCGTTACCAATGTGGCGTTGGTGGCTACGGCAGAGAACATCGCAAAACCGGCGTTCGTGTTCGACAGCTCATTAGTCGCGTTCAGGGTGACGATCTGCTCGTTGATTTTCCCGATAGACGAACCCACTTCGGGAAGCGCACCGGTATAGTTCATCGCCACGTAGATTTTCTTTACGCCCGTAGTGGTAGAAATCTTTTTCTCTTCTTTCAACCGATAAGCATCTTGGTCGACAATCGCGTCGAAGTCTTCCGCTGGATGAGCGGTTACCTGCTCCAAGATGAAACTCGTAGCGGTTTGCTCATAAATCAGTACTTTAACGTTTTTAATCATCACTTCATCTTCGCTCGCGTTGGGGTCGCTGGGTGCAAACGTTGCAGGAGCCTTCGGCGCCGAAATCACTAATTGCATCGATGTGGGTTCTCCTTTGGAGATGTTTTCTCCATTTACCACATCATCGTTGTTCGAGCAGCCCTGAAAAGCCAGCGTAAGGGCCATAGCTGCTACTGTTAGAAAATTCACTTTCTTCATTGTTATAAAAATTAAATTAATAAATTACTTGTTCTTAAATATAGTTATACCTTAATCGGAAGTTTTTTTCTTACTTCCGGCTGCATTTATTCGTTAAACTTGCCTCATACTCCAACCGGAGATTTTTTTCTCACTTTAAACTGCGTCTTTAAATTTACCTCATAACTCTAACTTGGAAGTTTTTTCTTACTTCCGGTTGCATTTATTCGTTAAACTTGCCTCATACCTCTAATCGGAGATTTTTTTCTCACTTTAAGCTGCGTCTTTAAACTTACCTCAATAACACTCTCGTTTTTTGTTTGGCCGTCACAGTGGATAAAATCCTCCGGAAGAGATCCCGGTAACGCTTCCCGGCCCATAAATGCCTATATTCAGTTAGGCGGACAGCGTAAATCGTTTCCTGTGTGTAACAAATGCCCACAGAGAGGGCGCCGGCAACCGGCAATGGTAGTTTTCTGTTCGTTTTTCCTTTATTTTAATCTGTTTTTTTCCTGTTATAGATTTCATGTTCACAGTCCGACACTTTGAAAGCGTCGGACACTTAGCGCATGAAATATTTTAATCGAGGGACAAAAGTAGTCAATATATTTATTCCACAAAAATAAGTTATCAAAGATTACAGATTATTTGTAATTATAAACAATTTATGAATTTAACACGTCCGGTATTCCCAGACATATTCCCAAACGTATTCCCAAACGCCTTTCTATGGATTCCGCTATTTCTTTAAATCGGCAACCATGAAGTTATCAGAAAAAAACAAAGCGTTGATATAAAATAATTTACCCGCCGCTCTGTTATGTGCAAGATTTCACCTATTTTTGTGGCGACAAAAACATAAAACAGATAGAAAACGATGTTCGGATTCGCTTGCGCGACACATCTTTCTACCCAAAATTTGCTGATCATAGATGACTGAAATTTCGCCCTTCCCGCTAAATATCTCAACCGGCGCTATCCGCGTTCAGCTCCTTAAGGCAGACCGCGAAAGGAAATTGCTTATCTGCGCAACGGCGGAGAATCCGGGTACGGAATTGATTGCCGGGTACGGAATTTCACCGGAAAACGACGCCTTTAACGGTTCGGTGGAAAGATTCTACGAGGGAGCCAATTTGAACCTGATAGATTGTGTTATCGGCGGGAATGGTTTCCTCATCCCTAATTATATTATCCTTGAGCCTGATTACCTGATTGATGTTTCTGCCATCGCGGAATGTTTTCAGGACTTTTCCATATCGCCGCTCCACTATTTCCGCAACAAATTTGAGGAAATAGAAAACCGCTCTTACCTGTTACTGGGGAATCTGGCGAACTTTTTTCTCGACGAATTGGTGTTCGCGGAGAACCCCCAAGAAGTCTCCTTTAAGGATGTATTCCTGCGGTCGTTCAAACAGTCTCCTTTCGAGTATACCGGTTGTGAAGACATTCGTTCCGATAACGATTTCCGGGAATTTATGGAAAAAGCGCGAACCCAGTTTGAGAATATCAAACGGGTAATTTGCAACGACTTCCCGGAACGGGGTATCGATCTGCATCGCTGCACGCTGGAACCTTCCTTTTTCAGTGAAAGATTCGGGTTCCAGGGACGGCTCGACCTGTTACAACCTCATTCGGAAGAAACAAATGCCCGGATCGTGGAATTGAAATCGGGCAGATTACCGTTTCCGGTCTCCGACAGCGGCAGGATCGCTCTCAATCATGAAGTGCAGACCGCCGTGTACCGCCTGATGGTTGAAACTGTTTTTGAAAAAGAGGCGCAGGGGATGGACGCTTTCATCCTCTATTCGGCAGGGAATTGTCCGGGCGAGAATCTCCGTACGGCCACGGCGAACGATGAGTTAAAGAAATCAATACTGAATATCCGTAACCTGATTGTGGCCAATGAACAGACTTTAATCCGCGGGGAAAATGAAGATACGGCGGCATTGTTCGATTCACTGTTCAATCTGTTGCAAACAGGGCAAAAACTCCCTGCATTCTTCACCGGAAAGATAGAAAGAATGCAGGCCCTACTGTCAAAATGCAGCGAACTCGAACTGGCCTTTTTTTACCGTTATACCCGGTTTGTCTCAAGGGAATTGTACCACCGGAAAATAGGGGATATTGCCTGCGAAACGCCGACGGGTACCGCCTCGCTGTGGAACAGCGCTTTCAGCGAACGCGCCGCTGCGTTGGACGTGCTTTTCGACCTCTCTATCCTGAATTTAGATGACGCGGGGAACGACATGACGATACTCTTCGCCCGGAATCAGGAGGGGAATGATATCGTGAATTTTAGGGAGGGCGAAATCTGTATTGTTTATCCGAGGGAAGATGAAAACGACACGGTGCTGAACCGGCAGATACTGAAAGGCGCTATCGTACGGATCGCCGAGAAAACGGTTGAGGTGCGTTTCCGCTACAAACAGAAAAACCGCCGATTCTTTGAAGAAAACCGGTTTTGGGCCATAGAACACGATTCGCCGGATTCTACCTACAACAGCATGTATAAAAGCCTTTTCTCTTTCCTGGACGCTCCTCCCGGAAAGAAAGAAACGCTACTCGGACTGATACCTCCGGGAAATAACGGTTGCTCGGAAAAGAACGATTACCCGGAAAATAACGATTATTCTGAAAATAACGGTTGCCCGGAAAAGAACGGCCGCCCGGAAACAGACGCCGAATACCCCGAAAATATTATCCGCAAGGCGATGAGCGCGCAAGATTATTTCCTGATCGTAGGGCCGCCCGGCACGGGAAAAACGTCGATCTTTGCCCGGCGGCTCATTGAGGAATATTATGCGCAACCGGAAAATAATATCATGGCGCTGGCCTATACCAACCGTGCGGTGGACGAATTATGCGAAGCTGTGAACGCCGCCTTCGGATGCAAAAAAGGAGCATGCGACGCTTATATAAGGGTGGGTACGGAACTCTCCTGCGCCGAACCCTACCGTCACCGGCTGCTGCAAAATATCTCGGAGAAAGCCAAAGACAGGGAATCGCTACGCCGCGAAATAGAACAAACCCGTATCTACATCTCTACTATCGCCTCCATCAACGGGCGGATGGAGCTTTTCAACCTCAAACATTTTCATGTGGCCGTCATTGATGAAGCGTCACAGATATTAGAGCCGCAAATTATCGGCCTTCTCCCCCGTTTCGACCGGTTTATTATGATAGGCGACCACAATCAACTATCAACCATAGTATTACAGGATCGCCGGTTTTCCGGGATCAATGAAACGGCGCTACGCGAAGCGGGATTTACCGATTGCCGCGATTCTCTCTTCGAGCGGCTCTTGCGCCGCTGTCAGGCAAAAGGATGGCGGCAGGCCTACGTACAACTCACCCGTCAGGGGCGGATGCACAACGATATCGCCGCTTTTCCCGCTGCCGGCTTCTACTCGGGAAATCTTTTCCCCATACTCTACTGGCAAACGGAAGAATGGAAGTTACGCTACTCGCCGGATAACATTTTTGACCGGTGGGTAGCCACAAAGCGTACAGCTTTTTTTTCGACGGAAAAGATATGCCGTCCTTCCTCATCCGACAAGGTCAATGAAACCGAAGCCGGCCTTATCGTAGCGCTTCTGGCGTCTATCCGCAATGTATACGAATCGAACGGCAGGGCGTTCCATACCGAAGCAATCGGTATTATCGCCCCCTACCGTAACCAGGTTGCGTTGATCAAACACAAGCTGTCGGCGGCAGGGATACCCCATTGGGAGAAGATTATGATAGATACCGTAGAACGGTACCAGGGAAGCCAGCGCGATGTGATACTGATTTCTTTTTGCGCGAATAAACCTTATCAGATGAATTTTCTCTGCAACCTGAGTTACAACGGGACGGTGGACAGGAAACTCAACGTGGCGATCACCCGCGCACGCCGGCAGCTTTTTCTTGTAGGAAACGCCTCTGTTCTGCGCGAATCCCCGGCCTATGCCGCCCTGCTCGACTTTTACCGGGAAAAAGAAGTTTTAAAGAATATCGAGCCCGGACAGATGAATAAATTAGTTTGATATTTATTACGAACAAATGCAATGGAACTATCCGGGTTCCGGAATTTACGCCGTAAATTTTCCGCGCAACCTTTTTTGGTATTACAATTTTTCATATCTTTGCACCCGCATTGTCTTATGGTGTAATGGTAGCACAACAGATTCTGGTCCTGTTTGTCCAGGTTCGAATCCCGGTAAGACAACTTTTCAGACTTTCCCAAACCCGCTCACGAGGCGGGTTTTCTTTTCCACAAACGGGTTGAAGCCGGTTTAGCATATAAAGTTCAACTACCCGTACTGTTATTATCGGATATACCTTTAGATATGCACGGCGATATTGATGCGAACAAAGAGATACAGATCAACTACTGATTTTCACACCAATTCCGCACTGTACAATATAACCGGACGAATTATAAAGGCAATTTTACTCAAAAAATCCGCCGATCCTCACGAACCGAAATAAAAACCCGGCAGTAAAATACCGGGCGAGGTCGAAAATTGGAGGATTACTATCACTATATTTCTTGATATAATATCAGTCCTCAGGCTCGACATAAAAAGGAAGGTCAAATTTTTGACCATGTGATTCAACAACTACCTGGTATTTACCGTATTTCCGAAATACCATATTTTCAAATCCAATTATGTGGTTTATACATACAGTCCTATTCGAATGAGCAGGAATTCCTACTTCATTCTTCAAGGGTTGTAATAATTCTTCTCCGTTCGGATCTAATAATCTAAACATTAATGCCTTTTTACTATCTGATTCAGGCTCATACCTCAAACGAATAATAACATGGAATGATTTTGTAAACGGCAATTTATTATTTCTTATAGTTTCAAAAGTACCAAGTATATTCACAGTTGAGCCAACTGATTGTACATAATCACATATAGCAAATATTTCTATATTCATTGTTCTAATTTTTTCCTTGTTCCAGCAGCTTAATATGTTTCTCTAAATTACTTAAAGGAGTAGTTATACTGCAAACCGACAAATCACGAAAAGAGAAAGTACTTGCCTTGTGTCTGCCACTTATCCCTGCTTCAACACTAAAATTATACTTACGTTTTGAATCAACATATATGCTTATGGCAAAAGCCTCTAAACAATCTCCTAATTTATGATTGTACTTCTCCTTACATTCATCGTTTAAATCTTCAATTTCGCACTCTTTGACTATCTCGGCATATGAATTCAGAGTACATTCATATAATGTCATATTTCGATTCAATACAGGATGCTTCTTTAACCCTTTCCAATTCCACTTTCTAGTGTGACCGTCGGTGTGTTTTCCTATAATTGTATCACCCGAATTTATAAGTTTTGCCATTTTTATTGTTCTAAAGCTAACTGTTCAAGAGAATTCGGGTTAAAGGAGAATAAAGAACTTAAATCGTTAATCGAATCAACATTCATAATATGTTTAGATAGTTGTAACGCTAATGAAACCCTATGTAAATTAGCCATTTCGGTTTCATTGACAATATAGTTATTTTCATTAACTTCAATTTCTTGATCAAATTCCTCGTCTGTCATACTACCATCCAATAAATTGATATAAAGTTTAAAATAATTTCTTTCTCTTGTTCTGTTATTAACCGCCTTAATCATCATATTAAGAGCTTCCTCATAGGACTTTCCGGATATTATATCCACATATTCATTATCATTTGAATAGGAAAATGATATATGTACCTTCGGTTTGTCAATAGAAGAACTCAGTGCCACGGTATGAATAACACAGCCTTCTGTTATATATTCTGTAACTTCAAAATCACGACTATTGGCTTGATATTTAGATGTCTCTTTTCCCATAATGACAAATATTCACTCTAATTGTTGCCCCAAAAGTAGTGATTTATTTGCATATAGAACAACAAATGTCCGTTAAAAGTTTACATCTGTTCATTTTTACCGAACATTTCTCCGTTTATTGACGATGTGTAGCACTATAAATAATATGTACTGATTGGACAAATAAACGGAATAATAACCATCAAAACGGGTACCCTATCGCAAAATGGAAGGCAAAATCGCGGCGGAAGTCCGGTTTGAAGATTGTCCAACGGGAGCCTTCCGGAAGGGCCGGATTGTGCGCTTTCATTCCACCGTCTACCCTTATCAGCAGGAAGTTGAGATCTAAACGCAGGCCAAGCCCGTATGCCACGGCCAGTTCTTTGTAAAAACCGTTCCACCGGAACATACCGCCCGGTTGCTCTACATAATCTCTGATAGTCCATATATTTCCGGCGTCGGCAAAAGTGGCCAGTTCGAGTAAATTGGCGAGCTTACGCCGAAATTCCAGGCTTAATTCGAGCTTCACATCTCCTACCTTATGGCCGAAATCGGATCCGGCGGAGTTGCGGCTATAGGTTCCCGGCCCCAGCGTGCGGGTGCTCCATCCTCTCACGCTGTTTGCTCCTCCTCCAAAATAACGTTTCTCGAAAGGGAGGACGTTGGAATTTCCATAGGGGTATGCTATACCTACGGAGAGGTGTGTTGCAAGGGTATTTTTATCGTTGAAAGCGCGCGATGCGGAGATATCGAAATCGCCCTTTAGATATTCGGAGTAGGGTTGTTTGAACAATGTTCCGAAGCCTTTGCTGTTGATTTCGCCTCCGCCCAGGCCGGTTATGATGCGGGGTAGCCATCCGGCCACTTCAATCCCCGATCGGATGCGGATGGGGAGTGCGGGCATACGGCGTCTTCCAAGGCGGTTATAGTTGGTGTAGGTGAGGTTATATGCGCTGCGTACGATGAGCAGGTCGTCGTAGCTATAGCGTAGGATGGGGTTGGCTTCTTCGTCGAGATAGAGTTCTTCAAACCGTTGAGATTTCCAGGGCATTCTTACGTAGGTAACTCCCAGGGGTTCTACGATATGTTGTAGTTGCCACTCCTTGGACGCCCACTGAAAGCGGGTGGAGAGGTTGAAGAACTGGCGCAGGTATTCGGGCCGTTTCTGGAAGTTGACGCCTGCGGAAAATTCAGTGGAAGCCGAGGGTTGGTCTCTAAGCCACTTCATTAGCCAGGGAAGCATTAATTGGGGGATGGAGAGGAATGTTTCCGCTCCGTATTCGTAATAGCTTTTATCGAGGAGGTTGAGGCTGTCGGAAGCCGTGATATACTCGTAAGCGGCATTCAATTGCACGCGGAAGGTTTCCCCTCCTTTCAGGAAGTTACGGTGTTCGTAGGTTATGTTGCCGGCCACGC
>JAISZV010000297.1 GCA_031284475.1 Proteiniphilum sp.
CGAATTGTAGTCAAAGGTTCGGATTATGAAATGATGCAATTGGTTGCCGAAGATATTCAATACCAGATAGAGCAGCAGGATTATATACAGACTTGCTGGATCACTTTTACACGCCGCCAGCCGGAAATCCTGCTCGATTTCGACCAGATATTACTCACTTCATACGATATCACACGTGGTAACATATTGACCGGATTATCCGAATTGAATCCCAATTTTTCATCGGGAACCACATTCAAGGTCGGCGAAGAGGCCTATGATATTATTATTCGCGATAAAACGCCTGAAGAAGAGGAAGAAGAGCGGAGAAAACAACAAACAATAGATGATCTTAGAGCGGTGCAGATATTGAATACAAGCGGAGGGTTGCATAACCTACAGGATATTGCGACGGTCAACAAGGGTTTCGGACGCTCCCGTATCATACGTGTCAATCAGGACAAGCAACTGGAGGTACAATACAGGTTTTTACGGAGCGCCGAGCAATCCAAAACGTTGCTTGAGGCTTACCGTGTCAATATTGATGAGTTGATTGCCGGTTATAATCTGCCGGCAGGAGTAGCCATTGAGGTTATCCATGAAGAGGATCAGTTTGGAGAATTCAAATTCCTTATCCTCGCTGCGTTTTTGTTGATATTCATGATTCTGGCAATTGTGTTTGAGTCTGTCTCCACCCCTTTGGTCATGCTCTTTTCCATTCCTCTGGCCGCCATCGGCTCATTGCTTGCATTGATCCTTACCGGAAACAGCCTTCTGAATGCGAATACTTTAATGGGATTCCTTATCTTACTGGGAGTGGTGGTAAACAATGGCATCATTCTGATCGACTATGCGAATATTCTCCGCAAAAGCGGATTCCGCCGTGAACGAGCGTTAATGACTGCCGGGCTGTCGCGTATCCGTCCGATCCTCATCACAGCCATTACCACAATTATCGCCATGTTTCCATTGGCTATGGGAAATACCGAATACGCGGGAGCGATCGGCGCTCCATTTGCCATCACGGTGATCGGGGGGCTTACTTTTTCAACCTTGTTGACGCTTGTCATTATTCCCACAGTAAATATGGGACTGGAAAATGCGTTGGCATGGTATCGTACGCTGCCGGTAAAAACAAAAATAATCCATCTGGCGTTTTTTGTCGTTGGTGCGGCATGCATTTACCTGTATGGAGACGGGGTGTTATATCAGGCGTTATACCTTACGGCGCTTACGGCGCTTATTCCGGGAGGTACCTATTTTGCGCAGGCCAGCCTGCGGCGCGCCAAGGCTGACGTTGTTGATCCCGACCGGGAAATACATATTGTTGTACGCAGCTTAGTGAAGATTTACGACCGCTCCGGGCGATTTTCCCGTGAGTGGAACAGCGGATTGGCAATACGGCAACGTTTAGGGCTTAGCGCCGAATACCGTTCGCTGAAAGATTTTGTAAATGTCGCCTGGCAATTTATCCTTTGGGGATTCGGCTTCTATTTCACCTACTTTTATATTGAAAGCAAGTTGTGGGGCTTCTTGTTGTCTTTTGTCATGTATGCGTCCACCCTTTACCTATGGCGCAAGATAAGGGCATACCTGTTTTATCGTTTTGAGAGAAGCAGGATGGTGAGATACATCAATCGCCTCATCTTCTGGAGTATCCCTCCATTGATCTTGTTCGGCCTTTACAAAAAACTGGATAATCTCCCGATGGTCTTGATAATCGGAGCCTTGTGGGGATTAGGCATCGCCATCTATGTTTCTTCCCAATACCTGTATGCAAAGAATATCAATATAGAACGCGTTACAGGGCGCTTTGCAGGCTTGAGGCGTTCCTATTTCCGCATGGTGATGAGTATTCCGTTGATCGGTAAGCGTCGTCGTCCCTTTAAGGCGCTGCGCGGCATGTCGTTTGATATAAAAACAGGCATGTTCGGATTGCTTGGGCCGAATGGCGCCGGGAAATCGACCTTGATGCGTATCATTACGGGTATCCTGGAACAAAGCTATGGAACCATTTGGATTAACGGATTGGACGCCCGCGTTTACAGGGAGGAACTACAAAGCCTGATCGGCTTCCTTCCGCAAGAGTTCGGAACGTATGAAAACATGACCGCCCGGGAGTTCCTGGATTATCAGGCTATACTGAAAGGACTGACGGATGGTAATATACGCAATGAACGAATAGAATATGTATTGAAGGCGGTACATATGTACGAAAGCAAAGATGATAAGATCGGTTCTTTTTCCGGCGGAATGAAGCAGCGGATAGGTATTGCCTTGATACTTCTGCATTTGCCGCGTATTCTTGTGGTAGATGAACCTACGGCCGGACTCGACCCGCGTGAACGGATCCGTTTCCGGAACCTGTTGGTGGAGTTGAGTAAAGACCGTATTGTCATTTTTTCAACACATATCATTGAAGATATTTCCAGCTCTTGCAGCCAGGTAGTGGTGGTGGACAAAGGAGAGTTAAAATACTTCGGAGACCCGGAGAAGATGGTGGCTATGGCTGTGGGTAAGGTATGGCAGTTCCTGATCGATAAGGAGTCGTTTGAGGAAAAATTGGATAAATCGTTGGTAGTGCACAATATTCAGGTTGGAGACCGAATACAGGTACGTTATATCTCTGTGTCGGAGCCTTATCCGGGTGCAGTACAGGTGGAGGCCAACCTCGAAGACGCTTACTTGTGTTTATTGAAAAATATCTGAAGCTATGGGTTTAAAAAATTATATAGTTTTGACAACCAGTGTAGTGCGGTATAATTTAAAGATTATATTTGCCGGTAAATTCTTTTGGTTTCTTTTGGCGGCTTTTGGTTTTTTTGCCTTTTTCATGTTCCAACAGGTGTGGAATCGGTCGGAGATCAATGAAGGCTCTATCTATAATTTATTGTTGTTCCCCTGTTTACTGCTCATCTTCTATCCGGTGGTTTTCGGCATCCAAAATGATGAAGATAACCGGATTTTAGAAATTATTTTCGGTATTCCCAATTACCGTTATAAGGTATGGGGTGTGCGTATGCTGATGATTTATGTGGCGAATTATTTCATTCTGGTTCTTTTCGCTTATGTTGCCCGCATTTTGCTTTACCCGGTCAATGTATTTGAAATGGCCGCGCAACTTATTTTCCCGATGCTGTTTTTCGGTAATCTGGCTTTTATGTTTTCGACGATTACCAAGAGCGGTAACGGTACGGCAGTGATCATGATTATTATAGGGCTCCTGTTTTTTATCTTCATGAATGCCAACCGCCAAATGTCGTATTCCTATTGGAATGTTTTCCTGAACCCGTTTTCCATACCTAACGACATTCATCCCCTGATCTGGCAGAACACTATCCTCAAAAGCCGCCTGTTCCTGATAATCGGTAGTATTGTGTGGCTGATGGCAGGCTTCCTTAACCTGCAAAAACGGGAGCGGTTTGTGTGATGAAGGGGTATCCGGTAATTCTTCAAAGTTTCATGGGATTGGGATGATCTTTTCCCATCCAACTATGTTTACGACAATACTCCGAAGGACGCAAGCCGCTTTGATGATAACGCGCTATATGAGCGAAGCCTTCCGGTTCGCTTAA
>JAISZV010000302.1 GCA_031284475.1 Proteiniphilum sp.
AAATAAGACTCTCAATAGACTGTTAATCAATCGAGAACAATGCATTAATCTGTTCAAAACAGCATTTTTGAAATGAATTAATGCCAATGGACATTTTGGGATAAATTTTCTTACCGTTAAACCTCCCGGAAATGAAGGAGGGATTCATTCATTTCCGAACAAATCCCTCCGGAGAAACCAGTTGAAAGCAGCGTCTTCGCCGCCGCCTTCAACTACAGGGGGCAGAAACCGTTTAAACTTATTTCAGTTTCTCAGTTATAGACTGCCTCTCCGTGTTCGTAGATGTCGAGTCCTTCTTCTTCCACCCTGCGCGACACGCGGATACCAAAGAGCATATCGAGGCCTTTAAAGAGGACGAAACCCGCGCCAACAGCCCATGCTCCTATTATGAGCGCACCCACTATCTGCGCCAGGAGGAGGCTTGCGCCGCCGCCGTAGAACAGGCCTCCATCGGTTGCGAACAAGCCTGTGAGGATCGTTCCCAGTAAGCCGCAAACTCCATGCACGGACGAAGCGCCAACAGGATCGTCGATTTTCAGTATACGGTCGATAAATTCAACCGAGAAGACCATCCCCATGCCTGCGAGCAGACCGATGATGATTGCGCCAACCGGCGAAACAACGTCGCAACCTGCCGTGATAGCTACCAGGCCGGCCAAAACGCCATTGAGAGTGAGCGACAATGAGGGTTTGCCGTAACGGCCCCACGCTGTGAGCAGTGCGGCAATACCGCCTGCGCTGGCTGCAAGGTTGGTGGTAAGGAAAACGTGAGAGATCGCTACCCGGTTTTCAAGCCCCGAGGCGGCAAGTTGTGAGCCGGGGTTGAAGCCAAACCAGCCCAGCCACAGGATAAATACGCCCAGCGACGCGAATGTGAGATTATGTCCCGGGATGGCTTTCGATTTACCCTCTTTACTATATTTCCCAATACGCGGGCCGAGGATGCATGCGCCAACAAGCGCAATCCAACCGCCAACGGAGTGGACAATCGTAGAGCCTGCAAAATCATGGAACGTTGCACCCGTCAGGTTTTCGAGCCAGCCTCCCGACGCCATCAAGAAACCGCCGCCCCATGTCCAGTGGCCGGAAATCGGGTAGATGATGCTCGTGATGAAAATAGTATAAAGCAGGTACTGGCTGAATTTGGTGCGTTCCGCCATTGCCCCCGAAACGATGGTGGCAGCGGTTGCTGCAAACACAGTCTGAAAAATAAGGAATCCTTCTGTCGGCAACCCCATGTCGTAAAACGAAATGTCGAAGAAATTAGGCACACCCATAAATCCGGCGCCGCCGTTCGCAAACATAATGCCGAAACCGGTAAAAAAGAACAAAAGCGAGCCCGTGAAGAAATCTACAAAGTTCTTCATCAAAATATTCGCTGTATTCTTAGTACGGGTAAAACCGGCTTCCACAAGGGCGAAACCCGGTTGCATAAAGAAAACAAGCATAGCCGCCAGCAGCATCCACACGGTGTCGAGCGACAAAGCCACTTCCGACGCGGTTATTTCTTCCGACGCTTCTTCAACAACAGGCGTTACTGTTTCCTCCACAACCGCCACCGCTGTTTCCACCGCACCGCTGTCCTGTGCGTAAAGTTTTGCGCCGCCGATAATAACGGTAACTAACAAGAGAAAGATCACCAATCTACCGTGAGTTGATTTCATATATGTTTTCATACAAGATATTTTTAAGCGTTAAACAAAGTAACATCCCCTCTCTTGCCGCTCCTGATGCTGATAGCATCCTCGGCTGGGTAGATAAAAATTCGCCCGTCGCCGATCTCTCCCGTATGGGCGGCTTTGATAATGGCCTGCACAGCCTTCTCCACATTAATCTCCCTTACAACAATACTCAGCAGAAAGCGTTCTATTGAACTCGTGTCGTAAATTACTCCACGATAAATCCGCTCTTCCCGGTCTTGTCCGACCCCTCTTACTTCCGAATAAGAAAACCATTCGATGTCGGCTGCGATAAGCGCCTCTTTTACATCATCGAATTTCGTCTTTCGAATAATTGCTTCGATTTTTTTCATACGATTTTTTTATTTTTTATTTCAATGTACATAACCTTTGATGATTAAAAACTGACCCCGAATACCAGAAAGACGTCTTTACTATCAGGGTTCACAATTGCCTGGGTAAAAACCGGCAGTGAAAACGAATCGGTAATAGCTATCTCCTTGCTGGCTTTCACAGACGCATTAATCAATGCGAACCCATCTGAATAAGCGCCTTTCCAGGGAGTCCCTCCCAGTATCAGATCAACATTCACCTCTCCTACGGGAATGGAATAGCTCGCTTCAAAATAACTGGAATAATCGTCATCCCCTGCAAAATTGGTATTCCAGGCCAATGAGAGGGGAAATGATTCTCCAAACGAGTAGCCCAACGTGCCTTCAAAAACATGGTCCGAATACTTGAAATAACCATTGTCTTCCCCTTCGGGAAGGTTACGGGGAAAGAAATAATCCGTCACCAAAACAGAAAAGTTGCCGATTGAGTAGCCGGCATACAGGTCGAACTCCCTCCAACTGCTTTCAAAACTTGTAGATCCCCATGCTCCGACGGAGAAATTGCCCGAAGAAAGCGAAATACCCGGTTGCACGGAAGCAGGCCCACAATACAGGCCACGCCAAATGTACGAACTTACTACGTCCGCGCCGGCAGAAACAGTAACTTCCTGCGCTTTGATCCCGTTTACCACATTCGATACAACGAACAGAACAATGAATAATTTAATCTTCTTCATACTTTTTAATTTTTAAGTGAATAACCCTCAATCTTTAATAACCTATTTGAAACCTAAAACAAAAACCTAATGATCTTTTTGAAATCAAACAATCATATAAAATATTTTTTTGATATATTTACGCCACAAAGATAATCAAAAAGATTATAAAACAAATAAATTTCAAGCATTTTGATTAAAAGTTAGAAGAAATATTTACATCAGGAGATCCCCCGGCGGACATTATCTATAGAAACAACAATCTATTATTTAATAATCAATTATTTAAGAAATAAGAAAAAGATTACTATTTTTGCAGGGATCTACAAAACGCACTACGCCACACGTAGCATTGAATGGAAGAATAAAATGATCGGGAATGAAATGAAGAAATTACAACTAAAAAATCAGAAGAAATGAAAAATTATCTCTGCATCCTTCTCCTTGCCTTATCCTTTGGTTTCAGCGGTGCGATTTGGGCGCAGCATGAGGACTGGCGGAAATTCGTGGAACAGTTGGCAGAGGAGGAGATGAGCGAAACCGCTATTGAAAACATGTATGAAGAGTTGTTGCAACTGGAAAATAACCCCTTGAACCTGAACACGGTCACGCGTGAACAATTGGAAAACTTTCCGTTGCTCTCTATGGAGGAAGTCGAAGCCCTCTTTCGTTTTTTAGAAAGAAATCGCCCCGTTTACACGCTGTTTGAATTAAGAAATGTGCCTCTTATTGATATAAAAACCGTAGAGATGATTCTTCCCTTTTTTCATATAGGTGAAACGGAAAAAAAGGACGCCGGGTTACAGGCGGCTGATCTCCGGAGAAACGGCCGTCACGAAGCCCAACTCCGTTTCGACAAAACGTTGACGCCGCGCGCCGGCTACGGCGAATTTTCGGACAGCATTCTTGAGCGGTACCCCAACCGGAAATACATGGGAGAAGATTTTTACACTTCGCTCCGCTACTCATTTCGCTACCGTAACAAAATACAAATGGGTATCACAGCGGAAAAGGATGCAGGGGAGCCGTTTTTCAAACCGGATTCCCCGAAAGGATACGATCGTTACGGCGTTCACCTTATCCTTAATAATATAGGAAAACTAAAAACGATTGCTTTAGGGGATTACCGCCTCTCTTTTGGCCAGGGCTTAGTGTTGAACAACGATTTTATGATCAGCAAATCATGGAGCACAGGGAATATTGCCCGTCGCACACAACAGCCCAAACGCCATTTCTCCACCGCCGAAAATGGTTTCTTCAGGGGAGCCGCAGCGGTGGCGGAGATGGGGTATTTCTCCATCACCGCTTTTTATTCCAATAAACGGATCGACGCAAACCTGTCGGACGAAGGCGATATCACCTCGTTCAAAGACGACGGGCTTCACCGCACGCCTTTAGAAATAGAAAAGAAAAAGAATACGCGAGAACAGGCGGCGGGCGGCAATATCAACTTCCGGAAACGCCGCCTGCAAGTGGGAGTCAGTGGAATATTCCACAACTATAACAGGATGTATAACCCAACGCTCCGGGATTATAATCTTTATTATCTGAGGGATTCCTCTAATTTCAACGCAAGCATAGATTACTCTTACCAGCTTCCCGGAGTGATCTTTGCCGGCGAAACGGCCATCGCCAAAAACGGCGCGGTTGCCACGTTGAACGCCTTGCAGTACCGTTTTTCCGGCAACCTGTCGTTTTCCCTGTTGCACAGATACTATCCCATTTCTTACAACGCGCTATACGCGCAGGCATTCTCCGAGGGGAGCAGTGTACAAAACGAGCATGGGCTGTATATCGGAGCGGGGATCCGCCCTTTTCCGAAATTCTCGGCAACCGCCTATGTCGATTTTGTACGGTTCCCCTGGCTGAAATATGGGATAGACACGCCGTCGAACGCAATAGACCTCTATTTTCTGGGAACCTATACCCTGTCGCGACAATAATTCTTTGAAGCGCGGTACAAGTACAAGCAAAAAGAAAAAAATATTGCTTGGCCCGATGAAAAGAGTCGGTCGGTACTTCCCTACGCCACGCACAAGTTCCGTTTCAGGTATTCCCAGGATCTCGCGAGCGGGTGGAATTTCCGCACCACCGCAGACATAGCGCACTACAAAGAAAAATATTTCCCCGCTGAGAACGGATTCATGATCTCGCAGAATATCGGCTACCGCGGGAAAGGAGCGTTAACGGGAGACGCTTATCTGGCCTGGTTCAATGCCGGAACCTATGATGCGCGGCTCTACTCCTACGAGCG
>JAISZV010000318.1 GCA_031284475.1 Proteiniphilum sp.
ATAACGGTTGCCGTATGAATAGGTAAACCGTCCCGACAGTCCGAGGTTGCGGGAGGGCAGCGACAGTTCCAGCGTCCCTGCCGGCGCATCGAGCGAACTGCGGGCAATGCCCACCAGTAACCCGCTCACGCTGTGGTCGCCGAAGGTGCGGTTGTAGTTTGCCATCGCTTCGGCATAAAACGTGGCGTTGACGGCGCGCTCGTCTTCACGATAATCAAGCCAGTCGGTACCTGAAGTCGGGTTGGTATTGGTCAGTTTGAACTCTTTTGTATGATAGTTGTAACCGGATATCTCATACCAGAAAGGATTGTAAAAGCGGCTGACGGCGAACTGTGAAAGGCGTGAAATATTCATCATTCCCCGCGCCGACAGCCCTTCGGTAATAAAATCAAGCTTCTGGTTGAGTTCCAACTGCGCCAGCAGTTGCGAACGGTTGCGCTCCTTGTACCCTTTCACCGATTCGGCGTAAGGATTCTTGTAACGCCCTTCCTTGTTCCCAAAAAGAATGTGGTTGATATCCTGCGTTTCTTCGGTTTTTGGGAAATAGACGGGAAATTCTACCGCATTCGACTTGACAATCGAATTGAACAGGTCGGTTCCTCCGGCAAGCGGCCCGCTGTAATCGTCGAACGATCCGCTCAAACGGACATTCAGATTGGTGGTTTTGGTAAGCCGCAGTTCAATATTCGAGCGCACCGAATAGGAATCGTTGCTGATGTTGTTGTTGAAATTCTGCTGCTTATCCACCTTTATAATACCGTTATCATGACTTAAGGAGCCGGCGACATAATATCTCGCGACGGCTCCTCCTCCACTGATGCTCATATTGTAACGCTGGCTGGTGGCGTTATCGCGTATCAGCATGCCCATCCAGTCATTGGCCGGATAGCGCAGGGGGTCGCGCCCTGAAATCGTGTTGTCTATTTTCTCCTGCGAATAGACTTCCGCTCCCAACGGATCGCGCGTCAATACGGCTTCGTTGGCCAACTGCATCCATGTTACGGGGTCGGCCAGTTCCACTTTGTTGGTGGGTGAGGAAAGGGAGTTTTCCACACGTACCGATATTCGCGCCGGCCCTTCCGTTCCCTGCTTGGTGGTTACGAGAATCACGCCGTTGGCGCCGCGTGCGCCGTACAGGGCTGTCGCCGTGGCGTCTTTCATAATGGAGAACGAGGCGATGTCGTCGGGTTGCAGGCGGGCAAGGTCGGTTTTGCTCAATTCTACGTTGTCAATCAGGATAAGCGGATCGCGCCGCCCGCCAAAGGTAGTAATACCGCGAACGAAGAAGTCCGCGTCGTCGGCGCCCGGTTCGCCCGAACGCTGATAGGCGATCACGCCCGCCATCTGTCCCGCAAAAGCGGTGGTCAGGTTACTGGAAGGCACTTTCAGGTCGGCGGGGCTGACCGTGGTAATGGAACCGATCACGCTCTCTTTCTTCTGTTTCCCGAATGCCACAATGGTAACTTCGTCGAGTTCGCTGGCAACGGGAGACAACGCAACTTCTATAAATGACTGTTTCCCTACTTCGACGGTTTGAGGTTCCATCCCTATAAAAGAAAACAGCAGCCTGTCCGAAGGCAAAACACGGATCTCAAATGTTCCGTCAATATCCGTAGTAACTCCCCTTGTAGATTTATCCACAATAACGCTCACGCCCGGAAGAGGCTCTCCGGTTTCCGCCTCAATAACCTTTCCTTTCACCTGTACCTGTTGAGCTACCATGCTTAAGGGCAAGAAAAGGGCTACACATAATAACAATTTCAATTTTCGGTTCATCTCATTTCTTTATTTGTTTAGATTAATAATTCAAAAAATACTAGTATTGCGCATGTTAATAAATTATAGCAAGGCACTAAATTTCATCTTTTTTCTTATCTTATTATACAGAGAGCACAAATTTATTGTTATTAGCATCCTTAGCGGCTGTAAAAAATGATATTTTAGCTATTAGAAATGATATTTAACTAACTGTTATATCATTTTCCGCAGGTGATCCTAATACGCTAAATGCAACAGGCAGCTAAACTCACGCTCGGCTGCCTGCTTATCGTTTAAATATAAAAAAGAAAAAAGTTATCCTATAAAGATCATTTTTAAATGTAAAACCGGAAGCACAATTCTTCAGGGTTTTACCTGCCCAACCGGTTGAGCGGTTCTCCGGGCGCAATTTGCCTTTAAGGTAATTGCGGCCTGTTTCGGAGCAATCCCGACAATTTGGATATGGAATTGAAATCTATCTTTCCCGAAACCGTGATAATGAAGAGTTTACCGTCACTACTGAGAGAGAGAAGAATCAGATTCTGCTTTTCTTCATCAGGCCTCTTCATCCAAACAGAAATCTTTGAATCTGTTTCGCTCAAAGAGACGGCCTCTTCGTAATCGCCGAACGATTCTCTGATCAGTTCGTTTGCTTTCTTAAAGTAATACTTAGAGTCCTCCTCATCGTCAACGCTTACTATACGGATACTATTCAGTTCCCTGAACGCTGCTTTTAATTCTTCATCGTCGGTATTTGCCGCCATCTTGTCGAGCATTGCCTTACCGATGTTTACATTGCTTACCGGCCGCTCGTCTTCGGCGCACTTATCCATAAATACCGACACAAAATTATCGGCAAAGAGGGTAGCCGGCAGAAAGAGGGCAAACAACGCTACTATTATTATCCTCATATTGTCTATTTACTTTTTTCTGTTTTTACACTATCCGTTTCAAACGGATCAATTCTGTTCAATGAGTCGATGGCCGACCAGTCAATATCCAGATCGTCTATAAACCGGATGGTTTCCACCGAAGCTGTTTCACTTTTCCGCAGCGCGTGCGACAATTTTTCCAGGGCGAAAGCCGCTTGTTGCATGGCTGCATTGGGATCTTTGAATGTTTCCACAAAGTGCGGCCGGTTATCCTGTTTAGAGATAAAGTAGAAACTTATCCCCACCCCTATTACCAGCAGCACGGAGACTGCGATGCGCAACAACGGCCTGAAAATACGGATCGTTATATACCGTTCTTTTCCTTCTGTTTTCAGGGCGTTTTGCAACC
>JAISZV010000004.1 GCA_031284475.1 Proteiniphilum sp.
TGTCCCTGTATTTTTTGCTTCATTAAACAAAGTTCGCATACTGCGGATATACATAGATATAGTTGTATAGCTCTTACCTTCGGCTAACATCGCCTTTTCGTATTTTTTGAGCCAATCAATTGTAATTGAATCGAAAGGAATCTTTGTCCCGGCATATTTTTCCAAGTGCCGGAAAGCACATGAATAGGTAATTGAGTTTCCTATTGCACCCGATTCTACCAGGCTATCAATATTGGCTTGAAAGGCGGCATTAAGTGTATCATTCGTACATTTTCCCAAACGGGTATTCAGCATATCGAAAGAAAAATTACCTTCTTCTACCAATAAGCGAACAGCGGTTTCCACTTTCTCAAAGGAATTTTTAATGTCCGAACGAATTTCAATGAGCCTTTTACTTTTGGTTTCAGATAATGCCGACCATTCATTTTGGCTCAATTCTTTACCTGTGTTGTAATAACGCTGTGTACGATTATACACCACTTGAATTTTTACCGGAAATAATCCCGATTGCTTTTTTCTGCGTGCATCCAATACTGTAAGTACGGAAATGCCATCTTTTGAATACTTAAACATAACGACTTATATTCTGCATGTGCAAAAAAAGTGTACATGCAATTTGCATGCAAATATAACGATTATATGCAAATGAAACAATAGTGGATATAATTTAATATTTCATATATTACTAATATTTAGCATTTTAGATAACAAATAAGAATATCAGAAAATCAAAGAAAACGATAAAAATCTGCCTTACAAGCAGAGGGTCGGCGGTTCGAATCCGTCAACGCCCACTTGAAAATTCAAGACTTACGGTAATGCGTAAGTCTTTTTTGTTATATGTTACATGCAATTTCCATGTAGCTTTGGAAATATGCGATTTCTATTTTATCTTCCATTTTCGTTGCGCTGGTATGACGTTTTGAGAGATTGAGAGCTTGTAACTTGTCATTGGATTCAATTTCTTGAATAATAGTTTTGTGTTTTCTTGCAGATTAACAGTTTCAAGCATAGCGCCCAACAAGGCAATGGTTTGAGGGCTAACTTCTTGATTTTAACAATTTGCTGATCATCAAGTTCTTTCAATAAATACAGCAGTCTTTGGCAAGCCTTATCAGGCGCTGTGTCGGGAATATTCTTGAAAAAGCGAAGACAGTCAAGCAATCGCAATAGCGGAATGTTTTCTTTTGTCCATCACTCCGCAAGTCGCCAAATTCGCATA
Organism: Proteiniphilum sp.; assembly: GCA_031284475.1. Classification (GTDB taxonomy): domain Bacteria; phylum Bacteroidota; class Bacteroidia; order Bacteroidales; family Dysgonomonadaceae; genus Proteiniphilum. The sequence continues at coordinate 1,223 of JAISZV010000004.1, forward strand.
AAGGTTTATCAACTTTAGAAGTTTTGCGTTATCCTTTTTCATAAGTTGATACAGCGTATTGATTTGCTTGCCCTGATTGTTTATCACATCGGCATGTTCTCCGAACCTATCACTGATTTTTTGCAGCAAGATATTGTATTTCTCTTGGTTCCGCTCCAACTGCGAAAAGATAAGCGTTTTCAAAGATTTGACGATACCATCGAAACGGACGGCAATCGAGTTTGTCGCCCGTATCATCGGGTTTAGCTGTTCTTCCTCGTAATGTCGGATAAAGCGGATAATGTCGTCTTGCCGTTTGTTTATCTTCGCGAGTTCCGATTTTACGGCTTCGGGGGCTTCGGCGGGATTGATACTGGCCTTATCAATATAGTGGAAAGCCAACTTTACAACTTCACTCTTTTTCAGCGAATAGCGTTGACATAACTTTTCGATAAGTTTGTCCGTAGCCCTTATGGTAACGGTTATGAATATGATATTCCTATTTTGTTTACTCATACGTTATAATTATTTTATAGCTATTTATATATTCAACTTATTGAAAAATAGCTGAAAGACATTTGCTGTTATAGCGAAAGTTATAATAGCGTGTTTTGATAACACGCGAAGGGCAAGAGGGAAAAACAGGACTTGTCCAGTTCCCTCTTGCTTAATTCAGCCAAATTGTTTTGACTGAATGTGGAGCGTTAGAACAAGACGGTAAACTAAAATCCAACTTCATTGATTTACACTGATTTGCTATTCGGGAGATGCTGGGTTTTCTATTGGTGGATTATCCTTTTCAAATTTACGAGTGCCCGAAGATTCGCAACACGGTAGTAGATTTTATGCCCGAACTGGGCATATGGTAGAATACCATTCGACCTGTACCCTTGCAAGGTTCTGTAACTGCACTTTAGCATGAATGCCAAATCTTGATTGTCGAGCAGTTTCTCTTCCTTATCGAAATCTTTATCGACGTTGATGAACGATTTCAAGTCTTTACTTATATCATTCAACTTTGTTGCAAACTTGCACATTATTCTCTTTTTTTACAATAAAGGAAGAAAAAAAAATCTGCTCATTCCTGCGGCTTCTTTTTCTTCCCTCCCATGTATTGCTTCAACTGTCTCCAGTTAAAGACAATATGAAATATCCCGGCCACTATAAATAGTCCGGCTGACAGCGCGTGAAGTTGCAGTCCTACTTCGCCCCAATACGTTCCTCGTTCGAATACCTGTATCATTTTCCCCGAAATAGGCATCAGAATGAACGTGATAAACAATACCACCGATGCAACGGCACGCTTGTTGAACTTTCCTTTCTTTTTCATCACAAATCAACCTTCAAATTGCATCGGAATTTCTTTTGTATCCATAATGTTACGAGATAAATTTATTTAATTGTCTTGCATATAAAGAAAACCCGAAAGTACTGCGTGCCGAGGCAGTTGTCAATCCTTACTTATAGGTATTTTTGAACCAAAAAATCACTACAAATGCTTAGAAAAACCTCTTTATGCAGCATACAAACATCTACAGCTCCCCACCTTCGCCGGGCAAGGCTTCGCCGATTCTACCGTTTTAAGGCAAACAATCACTTTTTTTTCGGCAGGGAGGTTCCGTTTCAGTTTAAAAGCGTACTTTAGCGAGCAAAATTTAGATATACCATTTCATGATCATGGAGAAGCCAAGAATATTTACAACCCCTTTTGCCGGTGTTTATCCCTTCTACATTCAAAAAGCAGAAAAGAAAGGGCGCTCTAAAACAGAGGTAGATGCCATCATTTGCTGGTTGACGGGCTATGATCTGCTCACATTGCAGCAACAAATAGACAACCAAACCGATTTTGAAACCTTTTTTGCCCAAGCGCCCCTGATCAACCCGAACGCTTCAAAAATCACAGGCAAAATATGCGGGCATCGGGTGGAGGAAATAGAAGACAAGCGGATGCAAGCAATCCGTTGGCTGGATAAGTTGATCGACGAACTGGCAAAAGGAAAGGCAATGGAAAAAATTTTACGGGAATAAACAAATCAAGTCTAACTAAAAATATCAGGAGGAATATCGCACAGATGAAAATAAAAAATATCTTAGTCGCAATCGCTACCCTCGCCATTGGAGTGAGTTGCATCCGGGAAGAGCCCCCAAGTCCCTACGCCGACATCGAAGCGTTTGCACTCCCTGAGCCTGTCATGCTGAGCGAGGCTACCATTAACCAGGAAAACATCTCCGTATTCGTGCGCAACAACGTCGACCTCTCGGCCCTCGTGCCGGATATCAAACTCTCCGACGGCGCCACGATCCATCCGGAGCCAACCATCCCGCAAGACTTTAATCATCCGGTTGTTTACACCGTCACAGCCGCCGACGCAACACACCGGCGCGTCTATACCGTCCAGGCAATCACCTCCCCCGTCTATTTCTACGGCTTTGAGCACTGGGAAGTTTTGGACAAAAGCAATGTATACGAAACGCCCGTTGAATACGACCTTCGCAACAACCGCACAACCCCCTGGGATTCGAGCAACAAAGGCATTGCCATCTATCAGCAATACGCCGACGCCTCCCTTTATCCCATTCACAAGACCACCCACAGCGCCACGGGCCAATACGCCGCCGAAATGCTCACTAAAGCCGGGCCTGGCTCCATTCTTGGCATCGTGAACATCCCTGTTGTAGCCGGTTCACTCTTCGCGGGCGTACTGAATCCCTTGAATGCCCTCAAAAATCCCTTGCTGGCAACGGGGTTTGGACAGGCTTTTGACGAAAAACCGCTGCGCATGACGGGAAAATACAACTACAAACCGGGAACAGGCAACTATATCGACTCCAAAGGCAACGCACGCCCGGAGAAAAGAGACTCCTGCGCCATTTATGCCGTCTTTTTCCGCTCCGATAAGTCGCTCGAACGTTTGGATGGAACCAACATCCTCACGCATCCCTCCATCGTGGCCATTGCCATGATGCCAATCCAAGGACGGGGCGCTACGCCGGGCGATGGGTTTATGCCCTTCGACCTGCCTTTCGTCTACAACGAAAACCATACGCTGGATTTTGAAAAAAATACCTATAAACTGACCATTGTTTTCTCCTCCAGCTTCATGGGAGACTACTACGAAGGAACGCCAGGCAGCCGTTTGCTCATTGATGACATCGAAATAATAACAGAAGAAAAAGAAAAACAATGAACAAGAAAAATATAAAACGAAACATCCTAAGCCTGCTGGCCATTTTCACCTGCGCCGCCGGCCTCTTTGCTCAACCGGAGTCCGGCAGGCAATGGGAATACAAAGCCTTTGCCGGATACAACCTGGGAGGCAGCAGCCCCCTGCCTCTCCCCGCCGAAATACGCAAGATCAACGCCTGGAGCCCAGGTCTCAACGGCACCCTGGCTTTTCACGTCACTCGCTGGCTCAACAGAGAATGGGGCCTCACGTCGGGCCTGGCCATTGATGTGAAAGGCATGACCGTCGAGGCCGAAGTCAAATACCTCAACACGAGCCTCATCGTGGGCGAAGGCGATCACACGGGAACCTTTTCGGGCATGTTTACCGGCCAGAACACAACCAAGGTGCGCAACGGCTACCTCGTCCTACCCCTCCTGCTCTCCTGTCGCCCCTCCGACATGTGGAGGCTTCACCTGGGGGGATACTTCGCCTGGCAGCGCGATGCCAAATTCGAAGGAAGCGCCTCCGGAGGATATATCCGCAATGGCGGACCTGCCGGCGACCGCATCAACATCGAGAAGAGTACGTTCGACTTCTCCGACCATGTCCGCAAAACAGATGCCGGCCTGATGGCCCTGGGCGACTGGTTTTTCACGAACAAACTGGCCCTGAGCGGGCAACTCTCCTGGGGAATGATCCCCCTTTTCCCCTCCGGGTTCAACGGGATCCCCTACAAAATGTACAACATCTACTTTATGGGCGGAATCGCTTACCGGCTCTAAGCCCCCATCCTTTTGCCCTCGCCCGCCCACACGCGGAAGACTTCGAGTTTCTCCCCAGCCGCCGGCCACTTCCTACGGAATAATGGCGTTATGAATCGGACTAAAGGGGCCTTTCGCGCCGCGCGTGTTCTCCCACCTCAGGGCAAAGTAAAACATCCGGCCGCGCTCCTCCTCCTCGAAGTCAAAAACGAAGGGCGTCCGCGTATCAAAGGTAGAATGAACCAGCTCGTCGAGCCTCACCGACTGAGGAGCCTCAACAACCGTCCAGCAAATCTCGGCGCCATGAACACCAGCAGGCTTAGCCCTTTTGTGAGAGGACAAACTGTCGCTATAAGCAATCACAATGCGACGGAGAGTCGCCGTGTTGACGATGGCAGCCGGCCAGGTGTCGGGAACAGGAGCCGGACTGCGTTCGCCGTCGCTGTGCTTGGGCAATCCCATGAACACAAGATCTTCGTTGGTCACCAGCGGATTATTCTTTAGCCACCCCATGTAAAGTTCACGGTAGAGGGGGACAAAATTTCTCTCCGCCTCATAAAGGGCAGCCGTAAGCGCCCTCGTGCGCATGGCCGGATCGCGCCAGTCGGCCAATACATTCAAAAAAGCATCAAAAGCAGGTTGAAAAACATCCTCAAGCCATTTCCCCAGAGGCGTATCATCGCCAAACCCCATGCGTGTACGTTGCGGATCGGCGCTGATATAGTCATACGTAAGGCTCGCCTGCTTACCTAAAGCCTCATGATTTCTTTGAAGCCAATCAGGAATACGTGTCATAACCGTTTCATTTTAATTATCATTTTCTACATTTAAATTATCTGATATCTCAATTGAAATACCATTCTTTTCATTTAAATTATCCGGCTTTTCAATTAAAATATCATTTTCTACATTCAAATGATCTGACCGCTCAATTGAGCTATCCTTCTCTCTACTTGACTTATCTGACATCTCAATTAAATCATCCTTCTTTCTATTTAAATTATCAGCCTTTTCAATTGAATCATCATTCTCTCCATTTAAATTATCAGTCTTTTCAATTAAATTACCATTCTCTTCAATTGAAATATCCCTCTTTTCATTTGAATTATCCGATATCTCAATTGAGCGGCTAAACTCCCCATTCGCATTTCGAGGCCCCCCAACTGAATTGTGTAGCCCCCCAACTGAATTGTGTAGCCCCCCAACTGAATTGT
>JAISZV010000010.1 GCA_031284475.1 Proteiniphilum sp.
CGAAAAGAGGAGATCAAAGGGTGGATGGCGCGTACCGCTTTCAATGAAGCCGCCAGGTTCAAATGTTCCGACCCGCTACAAAACTGGATCTACAATACGGTAAAATGGACGTTCGAGAACTTATCCCTCGGCGGATTCGTCGTCGATTGTCCACAACGTGAACGGTTTGGTTACGGAGGTGATGCGCATGCCACTTCCGAAACCGGTCTGTTTAATTACAAGTTGGGCGCTTTCTATACCAAATGGCTGGAAGACTGGCGGGATGTGCAGGGCACGGAGCCGATGACAGGCAACATGAACGATCAGGGCTGGGCGCACAAACAGGAAGGGAGCGGCAGGATATTGGGCGGAGGCATATTGCCCCAGACAGCGCCCACCTATCATGGCGGAGGAGGCCCTGCATGGGGCGGAATAGTGGTCACGCTCCCGTGGTTCATGTATCAACACTATGGGGATGTGCGGGTTCTCGAAGAAAATTTCGAGATGATCAAAGGATGGTTAGCGTTCCTTGATACCCATGTAGAGAACGATATGCTCAAACGGTACGGCGCCCGTTGGGATTTCCTGGGCGACTGGCTCTGGCCGGGAGCCACAGCGCAAGGGATGAATAACTATTCCGATGAAAACATTTTTTTCAACAACTGCTACCGGGTATATAACCTGAAAACGGCAACCCGGATTGCAAGGGTAATCGGAAAAACAGAAGAAGCGGATCAATGGGCGTGCCAGGCAGAACGGTCGGCCAAAGCCATCCACGAGAAATATTACCACCCGGACGATCATAATTACTCCGACAGGACAATGCGAAGCCTTTCGGCCGCCCTGTACGGCGATATTATGCCGTCCGAATTACGCCCAAAAGTAATTGAAAGGCTGGCCGAAGAGATTCTCGTCCATAAGAACGGGCATATCGACGTAGGGATCACCGGCGGTGCAATGCTTTTTAAAGTATTGCGTGAAGAAGGGCGAGACGACCTCATCTACTCCATGACGTCCCAAACCACTTATCCGGGTTGGGGTCTAATGCGCGAAAGCGGAGCCACCACCATTTGGGAGATGTGGGAAAAGGATTTGCCGGGGCACTCGCTACTGCATAGCTCTTATCTCTATCCCGGCGCGTGGTATATTGACGGTATGGCCGGCATCCGGAGAGATCCCGGCGTTCCGGGATTCAGAAAGTTTACGGTACGGATTCCCAAACTCACCGAAACGCAAATGTCCAATGTACAAGCCTCGTTCGACTCCCCCGCGGGATTGATAGAATCGTCGTGGAAACGGGAAAACGGGAAGACGGAATTAAACGTAACCGTGCCGCCGAACTGCACGGCAACAGTCCTGTTTCCCGAAGATAACAGAAAAACGGTACATGCGAATGTTGCACATGTGAAAGAAACCGGCAGGAAAGACGGATATATCCTGTTTGAAATACCGGCAGGAAAATACCGGTTTAATGATTGAATTTTACACTTTTCATTTTCAACTTTTAGTTTTATGAGACACATTTATTTTTTAATCGTATTTACCCTGGCCATGTTAATGGCCGGATGTCAGGGAACAGCCGTCAAAGGGGATTCCCTGAAAGTGGAAATGCAGGAAAACCCGCAGGGATTGGACACGCCCACTCCCCGGTTCTCGTGGCGGATCAGCTCCGCTCAACCCGACCTGCAACAGGAAGCCTACCGGATTCAGGTGGCCGCGTCGGAGCAGGATCTGAAAAAAGAAGCGAACCTGTTATGGGACTCCGGAATCGTTACGGCTGACGGATCGATACTTATTCCCTATGCCGGCGAGGCGCTTGCTTCAAAAAAAGCATATTACTGGCGGGTAAAAGTGATAACCAATCAGGGAGAAACAGGATGGAGCGACGTCAATCACTGGTCGATGGCTTTTCTTGATACCTCCGAATGGCAAGCCAAATGGATTGGCGAAGATACATTTTCCAACCCCGGCGAAACAGACAAAGGAAATACCCGCCTGGCGGCCCGTTATCTGCGAAAACCATTCGACAGAAAACAGAGCGTAAAACGCGCCGTACTCTACATCTCCGGGTTAGGTGTATACGAAGCCTTTATAAACGGGAAACGCGTTTCGGACGACGTACTCTCCCCTACGGTTTCATGGTATCCCGAAAAAGTGTATTACAACGTTTACGATGTTACGTCCCTGATCCGGAATAACGGTAATGTGCTGGGCGTAAAGTTGGGTAACGGCCGTTATTTCGGTATGCGGGAATCAAGAGAACAGGTATTCGGATTACCCCGGTTGCTTGCTCAATTGGAAATTGAGTACAACGACGGTTCAACCGACGTTATTGCCAGCGACGAGTCGTGGAAAGTCACCGCCAAAGGCCCCATCATTGCCGACAACGAATTTGACGGGGAAGAATACGACGCCCGCCTGGAACTTCCGGGATGGGATGCGCCAAACTATGACGACTCCGTATGGGAACAGGCTGATATTATGGCTGCACCCGGAGGTAGGCTTACCGCGCAACCCAACCCGAACATCCGTGTGCAGGACGAACTGACGCCGATAGCCATCGCAAAACTACCCGAAGGGAAATTTATCCTGGATATGGGGCAAAATATGGTGGGATGGATAAAGATCAACCGCCTGAAAGGGAAGAAAGACCAGCCCGTCACCCTCCGGTTCGCCGAAACCCTCAACCCAGACGGAACCCTTTATATGGCAAACCTCCGTAGCGCAAAAGTTACCGATATATATACCCCTTCCAAAGAGAGTGATTTCAGTTGGGAACCCTCTTTCGTCTTCCACGGATTCCGTTTTGTGGAGATTTCGGGGCTGGACTACCAACCGGAACTATCCGACTTCACCGGCAGGGTTCTCTATGACAGTATGAAAACTACCGGACAATTTGAAACGTCAAACGAAACCCTCAATCAAGTATTCAAAAATGCCTATTGGGGCATCCGCGGGAATTACAGGGGAATGCCTACAGACTGTCCGCAACGCGACGAACGCCAGGGATGGCTGGGCGACCGGGCGACCGGTTGTTTCGGAGAAGCGTTCATATTCAATAATGCCCTGCTCTACGGCAAATGGCTGCAAGACATCGAAGATTCACAAAACCCAGAAGGCAGTATCTCGGTGGTCTCGCCACGATACTGGACTATCTACAATGATGATGTAACCTGGCCCGCCGTCTATTTTTACGGAGCCAAGATGTTGTGGCGGCAATACGGCAATACCGAACCCATAAAAAGGCACTACGCTTCCATGAAACGCTATCTGGAGCGTATTCAACAGGTATCGATGCAAGATTATATCATCACCAAAGATACATACGGCGACTGGTGCATGCCGCCCGAATCGCAGGAGTTGATCCATTCGCAAGACCCGGCCCGGAAAACCGCCGGCGCGGTATTGAGCACCACCATGTATTACAGCCTGCTGAACCTGATGAGCGAGTTTGCCGTACTCACCGGAAACGAGGATGATATAGCCGGATATGAAGCGTTGGCGTCAAAAATAAAAGAGGCGTACAATACCCGTTTTTTCAAAGCTGATTCGGCCTGGTACGACAATAATACCGTTACGGCCAATATCCTTTCGCTTCGCCTGGGACTGGTTCCCGACGGATATGAACAAAAAGTGTTCGACAACATTGTACGGAAAACCGAAGTGGATTTCAACGGCCATGTCAGCACAGGAGTGTTGGGCATACAGCAACTCATGCGGGGGGTGACGGAACAGGGAAACGTAGATCTGGCATACAAAATCGCCACCAACCGCACCTATCCCAGTTGGGGATATATGATTGAGAAAGGGGCGACCACTATCTGGGAACTATGGAACGGAGATACGGCCGATCCGGCAATGAATTCGGGCAATCACGTGATGCTGCTGGGCGATCTGCTTATCTGGCTTTACGAGGATCTGGCAGGGATCAGGAACCATCCGGAAAGTACGGCATACAAGCAACTGCTGATGGAACCGAAATTCCCGGAAGGATTGTCGCACGTAAAAGCCGCTTATAAATCGGTGTATGGGGAAATAAAAAGCGAATGGACGAAGGAAAATGGAACATTCCAGTGGGATATCGCCATTCCCGGAAACACCTCGGCCATTGTCAAGCTGCCGAAAGAGTTGAATATCGACATTCCGCGGGGAGAAGGAATTCGCCGGGTAAGCAAAACCGATACCGGTATAGAAATCGAATTGGGGTCGGGAAGTTACCATCTTGCCGGCAGATAAATTTAAG
>JAISZV010000050.1 GCA_031284475.1 Proteiniphilum sp.
GGCCCCAAAACTCCAAACGCCGATGGCCCAGAGATAACCTTTTTTAGTTCCCATCCACTCAACAAAACGCCCTGCAAAAAGCATGCTGATAGCATAGAAAAAAGAAAAGAATGAGGTGATGGTTCCATAGTGCGAGTCGTTCCAATGAAACCCCGGTTTAATAAATTCGTCCCACGTAAGGGACAATACCTGCCTGTCTAAGTAGTTAATGGTAGTTGCAAAGAACAGCATTGCAACCACTGTCCACCGGAAACTGCTCATTTTTACTTTTTCTTTCTCTTGTAGTTTACTCATGATTTTATTTTTATGATGATTATTATTTAGAATGTTTCTTCCCTGTTATTTATGCATGGGCGCGTTTACTGATATTTTTTGACAATGGCTAAACTATCCCTGCATAATTCGGTGATTTTATGCCACTCCCCGTTTTTCAATACCTCTTTTGGGAAAAGGTTGGATCCCATCCCCACGCAGCTTACTCCTGCCCGGAACCATGCCGAAAGATTTTCTTCCGTAGGCTCTACTCCGCCCGTGACCATGATCCGCGACCAGGGCATGGGGCCTTTTATGTTTTTTACGAACGACGGGCCGCCCACATTACCGCCGGGAAATACTTTTACGATCTCTGCGCCTAACTCCTGTGCCAGCCCTATTTCGGAAGTGGTGGCGCAGCCGGGGGAATAGGCTATTTGCCGGCGGTTGCATACTTTGAATATTTCAGGATTCAGCAATGGGCCTACAACAAAGTTCGCCCCGCACTGTATATAAAGTGCGGCGGTAGGAGCGTCTACTATGGAACCGATTCCCAATATCATTTCCGGGCACGCTGAGTCGGCCCATTTGATCAGCGAGGCAAACACCTCATGGGCAAAATCGCCCCTGTTGGTAAATTCAAATACCCTGATACCCCCTTCGTAACATGCCTTTAGCACTTTTTTCGCCACTTCGGTATCGGCATGGTAAAATACAGGTACAATCCCCGTATCTACCATTGTTTGACAAACTTGCAGTCTTGTAAATTTAGCCATTTTTTAATTAGATTTTTGATTTGGGATCTTGTATCTTGAATCTTGAATCTCTTCAACGTACCACTCTTCCCGACCCGTCGCCTTTCATCAGCGCCTCCACTTCCGGCACGGTAACCAGATTGAAATCGCCGTAGATAGTATGTTTCAGGCAGGAGGCGGCTACGGCGAAGTCGAGCGCCTTTTGGTCGTTTCCCGCATAAGTAAGTAATCCGTAGATCAACCCTCCCATAAAAGAATCGCCTCCTCCCACTCTGTCCACGATGTGGGTAATGTCATACCTTTTGGATTGATAGAGTTTGCCGGAGTAGAGGCATCCACCCCAGGTATTGTGGTTCGCGTTGATGGAACCGCGCAAGGTGATGATCACTTTCTTTGCGCGTGGGAATTGATGCATTAGTTGTTTGCAGACCGATTCAAATTCTGCTGCATCCACCTCTCCCGCGGTCTGTTCCACATTAAATCCTTCCGGTTTAATGCCGAACACTTTTTCCGCATCTTCTTCATTTCCAAGAATAACGTCGCACCCATTCACTAATTCGGGCATGACCTCCGACGCTTTTTTGCCGTATTTCCAGAGGTTTTTCCGGTAGTTGAGGTCGCATGAAACCGTTACTCCCAGTTCATTCGCTGCCCGGATGGCCTCTAAGCAAGCGTCGGCCGCCCCTTGCGAAAGGGCAGGAGTGATCCCTGTCCAATGGAACCATGAAGCGCCTTTGAGTATCTCTTTCCAGTCGAACATCCCCTTTTCCACTTCCGAAATGGAGGAATACGCCCGGTCGTACACTACTTTCGAGGGGCGCGCCACGGCGCCGGTCTCAAGGAAATAGATACCCACCCGTTCGCCTCCGCGCAGAATGTGCTGTGTGTCGACATTCATTTTCCTGAGGTCGGAAATACACCATTCGGCTATATCGTTGTCCGGCAGGCGGGTGACAAACTCCACGGGAATGCCGTAGTTTGCCAGTGAAACGGCTACGTTGGCTTCGCCTCCGCCAAAGGTAGCGGTAAGATGATCCGATTGGATAAATCTTTTATAGCCCGGTGCGGCAAGACGCAACATGATCTCGCCGAAAGTTACCACTTTTTGCATCTTAATTTATCTGAATGATTAGGGGTTGGTCTATTTTTGCTTTCTCTTCTTTCACAAACTGCGTCCATTCTTCAAAGCTGTTGAAACCTGCTTTGCTCCATCCCCCGCCCGTATAACAGGTATATGCTGCGCCGGGTTGGTAACTGTTGAAACCCAGGTAGTGCCCGTTTGAAACCTTGATGATCCCGAATCCGGCCGGATGGATGGCGGCGGTATACACTGTTCCGTTGGTTTTGTCCGCCGGCGTTTCGTAAGCGATGACGCCGGCGTTATGCCCGAATGTGGTTTTCCCTGCATTTTCTTCGGGATTATTTTCCGGCATTACGATTCCGGTAGCCAGCGTAAGCATGGAAGTATCGGCCTCAAAAATATTGGTTACTTTATTGAAAAGAGAATATGCGTTTAAGGAGATAATACGTGTTTCCGTTATTTCATGCTCTCCCGCCTTATAAGGGTCGTAAGTGAGTTTAAAGGCGATGCGTAGCGGGCCGTTATCAAGGATCTCTGCCGTAACGAAATTATCGCCCAGACAGAGCGTATCGTTATGCACGGGGGCTGTCATTCCCAGTCCGAGCGTTCTTCCCACCTTGTAAAAATCCAGCCCTTCGCCGTGGTCTTCGTGATAAGAGGCTACGCCTGACAGATCACTCTCATACCATTTATCGATGACCAGCGATTCGGTTTTTTTTGCCCAAAAGTCCATTCCGTTACTGATCTCGCCGGTTGCTTTCAGGGCAGGGCCGTATACCCTGAAGGCGCTACGGTTGTTCTCCCAGGCGAAATCGTCTTTCCGCTCAGGCACTAAGCGGCCATGTACGAGAGGCGCGAACGGCTCAGGTTTCCCGGTAGAAATATAGTAGGCGGTCGTTTCGCTTGCCCCTACAGATACGGGGAAAATGAGCATTTCTGTGGTTTCGGAACCGTTTGTTACAAGTTGGTAGGGGATTTGTTGCCTGTTGCCGTCGGTTACGACGATTGTTTGCCCTGTGGAAAGCGATAGTTTTTGTTGCACTGTTTCCCACGGGACTTCCACTATCTCATTTTCCCTCTCTATTGACGCCGGATTGCTCACTTCTACCGCCAACTCTTTCTTTGCGGAGTTACACCCGATAAAAATTACGGTCACGAGGAGTAATGTGAAAAATCTTGTTTGCATACAACTTTTTAATTTGTTGATTAGTTTGTTGATTCCTACAAGTCGGGACAACCTGTCCCGACTTGTAGGGAAGTAGTGATGATTGAAAGAATGGAGCTAAAAAACTAAAATTATGAAGTTCGGAAGTAATTATAAATCAGCGGAGCTACATCTTGCATCTGAAAAAAATTACGGTTGTTTCCCGATATATGCCAGAATACCGCCGTCCACATACAGGATATGCCCGTTTACAAAGTTGGATGCGTCCGAAGCAAGGAAGACGGCGGGGCCGGCCAAATCTTCGGGTGTTCCCCACCGGGCTGCCGGCGTTTTGGCAATGATAAATGAATCAAACGGATGGCGGGAACCATCGGGTTGCCGTTCCCTTAAAGGGGCGGTCTGCGGTGTAGCAATGTACCCCGGCCCGATGCCGTTGCACTGTATATTGTGTTCACCGTATTCGGAACAGATATTTTTCGTCAACATCTTTAACCCGCCTTTAGCTGCCGCGTAAGCGGAAACGGTTTCGCGTCCCAATTCGCTCATCATGGAGCATACGTTGATGATCTTTCCGTGCCCTTTTTTGATCATGTGCGGAATGACTGCCTTTGAAACGATAAAAGGCCCGTTCAGATCAATATCGATCACCCGGCGGAACTCGGCAGCGCTCATTTCGTGCATCGGTATGCGCTTGATGATACCGGCGTTGTTTACCAGTATGTCTATCACTCCTACCTCTTTTGTTACCCGGTCGATGAAGCGGCCGACCGCCTCTTCGTCCGTCACGTCGCATACGTAACCGTAGGCTTCTATTCCTTTGTCCTTATAGGCCTCAAGCCCCTTATTTACCAATTCCTGATTGACGTCGTTGAATACAATTTTAGCGCCGGCGTCTGCAAAAGCGGACGCCATGGCAAAACCAATACCGTAAGAAGCGCCCGTAACCAGCGCTGTTTTTCCTTCCAATGAAAAATTAACCATGTTATTTTTTGCTTTATTTAATGTCTGTGTAATTCCGGACTGTTATTGTTATCGTAAGTCCGTTATTTTAGAAAAATCCTGGTCTCCGTAATCGAGATTCTCGCCCGCCATACCCCAGATAAAAGTGTAGTTGCTGGTGGCTGCGCCGGAATGGATAGACCATTCGGGAGAAAGTACCGCCTGCTCGCCCCTCATCCATATATGGCGCGTTTCATCGGGTTTGCCCATAAAGTGGCATACCGCCTGGTCTTCGGGCACTTCAAAATAGAAGTAGGCTTCCATCCTGCGGGAATGGATATGCGCCGGCATGGTATTCCACACACTGCCGGGAGCCAGTTCGGTCATTCCCATCTGCAACTGGCAGGTGGGCAATACCTGGTTCACGATCATCTTATTGACATTCCTGTGATTGGCCGATTCTAAAGATCCCATTTCAGCCACAACTGCATCGGCTTTGGTCACCTTTTTATCGGGATAATTGCGATGGGCCGTAGCCGAATTGAAATAAAACTTTGCCGGTTTGCCGGCGTCGTTACTCTCAAAATAGACTTCACGTTCGCCGGAGCCGAGATAGAGCGCCTCTTTGTAATCGAGTTCAAAAACAGTTTCTCCCACTTTTACTTTGCCTTTACCTCCCACATTGAAAATGCCCAATTCCCGGCGACATAGGAAAACCGGTTGTTTCAGCGGCTCTATCGCTTCCAGAAGCAACGGTTCGTTTACCGGCGTCGCTCCACCCACAACCATGCGGTCGTACATCGAATAGACCATATTCACTTCGTCCGGAGCAAATATTTTTTCTATGAGAAAATCCCTTCGCAAACGCTGCGTGTCATAAGATTTTGCATCTTCGGGATGCGCTGCATAACGTAATTGATAATTTGTCTTCATATTTATCTTTATTCTGTTTATTTATCGACCTGTGTACCCGCACAAAGTTATAATTTATTTTCTGCCTACCAAAATAGAATTTAAAATTTCGTCAGAAAAAGACACAATCTTCTGCTTACCCCTTGCCCCATGCCGTATATTCCTGTCCTTTGCATTTGTAGTCCGCCGGTGGCGTTTGCAGGTTCAGGTTTTGCCATATCCTTTTAGTTTTGCCCCATTTCGAGTACAAGGTTTTCGGGCGTTACCGTGCTTCCGGCCAGGGGGATACGGTTATCAACAACAATAACCGGAATTTTTTTACTGATCCCCGTTCTGACGCGTGCACTCAATTTTTAATGAGATTTTTTTGACCGGACTTATTATTTTTATACTTTTGTGTACTTACACAAAAATGTAATTCATTTTTGTTTTTCCGGATTTATGATTGAATCTTTTGATTTATCTGTTTCAGTTAAA